>JALHOI010000114.1 GCA_022843085.1 Pseudobdellovibrionaceae bacterium | reverse complement strand
AAGGAGACACACGTATTCCGATTCTGCCAGCACCGATTTTTTCAGCCGCACCTTTTGCGATTTCGAGTGCGAATCGCATTCGATTTTCTGCCGAACCGCCGTACATATCTGTGCGCTTGTTTGAGTTCGGATTTAAGAACTGTTCAATGAGATAACCGTTTGCCGCATGAATTTCGACGCCGTCGAAACCAGCCTGCATCGCAAGCTCACACGACGTTATGTACTCTTGAATCGTTACTTTAACTTCGGCTCCAGACATCGCAGCCGGAAGCGGATGATCCTGCATGCCTGCTGTGTCTGTCCACATTTGGCCGCTCACAGTCAATGCCGAAGGAGCCAGAATTTTCGAGCCTTTCGGCATATTTGCTGGGTGCGAAACGCGGCCTGTATGCATCAGCTGTACAAATATCTTGCCTCCTTTTGCGTGAACGCCGTCTGTCACCTTCTTCCATCCGGCAACTTGAGCCGCGTTAAACAGCCCCGGAATTCTCGCATAGCCAAGGCCATTTGGTGAAGGCGACGTACCTTCTGTCACGATAAGCCCCGCACCCGCTCGTTGAGAATAGTACTGAACCATAAGGTCGTTCGGAATGTTGTCGGTTGCGCGAGAACGCGTGAGTGGCGCCATAACGGCCCGATTTTTAAGTTCCAGGTTTCCAATTTTGGCGGGTTCTAATAGTTTGCGGCTCATGCGGTGGACTCCTTTTGACCATATAATGTAATCAGTATTGTTACATTTAAAATACGATCGTAAAAGTACGAAGATCTAATTCAATCAGCCGCGACGAAAAGTTCAAATTTTTTTGATAGTGTTTAATCAAAATGAAAATTAGGACTCAGCTTCGTTGAACTGTTTAATAACGAGGCGAAACGTTTCAGTATAGCCACCCTCGGCCTTCATCAGGCCGTGTTCACGTGTAGAATCATTTTTGTTTGAGGCCGTCTAGCGCGAAGTGCCACTCGAGGCGTCTGCGCCGCTGCCTTGAGAGGCATCGCCACCCGACGCCGGTCGCCAACCTTGATCATTGTAGGCTGTACAAGAAGACTGGATCGACCCGTTTGAGTAAATTTTTTGGGTTTCTTCTTTTGGTCCAAAGGTCGTTTCAGAAATAACTTTGCCTTCCGAGTCTGTTGTCGTGACCTTCGTCAGTTTACCACTCTCGCGCTCATAAGAAGTCTGAGTGTTTAGAAGATCCGTACCGGCGATCCGCATGGCTTGCTTCGTCATGAAACCTTTTGAGTCGAGGCAGCCGAAATTATTAAGGTTGGATCCCGATTTCGCTACCGTTCGCTCGCCATCTTGACACTTGAAACCCGCCTTGGCCGCAACAGCCTTCTCAGCTTGAGTTTCGGCCAAGGTCCAGCCTTGGCTTTTGCCCTCTTCTGCGTCGAGTTCTTTTTGAAGTTTTCCCAAGATTTTTAGACTTTCAGTCTTTCCAGCTCGGGCGTGTGTGCGGCCCTCTAAATAGAGATCGATATCTCCAGAAATTTCTCTACGTTCTTTTTCGAGCGCCGCTGTCGCTTGGTTCGCGGCACGGGCCGAAGCGATTTGTTCATCGAGGTCGAGCACAGCGTCTCGCTTTCTGGCAATATCCAATGTGATCAAGTCGACGTAATCTTCCCGGGCCATAAGGGTACGCTGAGCCTCGTCAATCTTGACGCGAATCGCCTTCGCGGAATCGTCACTCGAATTTACTTTCGGAGTAATCGGTGTTGTTGCGTCGTCGATCATTCCGTAGACACCCGCACCGTATGGGCCGCCGAATCCCGCGGATGCGCCCATGGACATCGGTTTACCCAAACCACCACCAGCGACGACACCGCGACGAGGCGCCGTGAATATCGTGTCTCCTGACAGCTGGGCTCGCAGCCACTTGGACTGCTGATATTGGGCGTAGCCCTCAAGGATCTGGGGTGCAAGCTCCGCGAGCTTCCTCTTAAAATCCGTTCTCTCAGGAATTCGAGTTTCTTTCTGAGTGAGGCTCTGAGCTTTGACTTCGAGAACGAACGAGAGACTTAAAATGACAAGCGAGGCCGAAATTAAATTGATAGATCTAATTGATTTCACTTCAACTCCCAGAGCCGATTCGTTAACGATCGACGTTGATATCAAGCGCTTCCAGCTTAGATGACTGTCTGGTCACGTGGGAGTCACGGCTGTCCGGATGCGGCTGAAGGTCGAGCCCACAAACTTGATTCTAGATCAAGGTCAGCTAAGTCGCGTCATCTTTTACGTCTGCATTGCCGATTCTGATGGTAAGGCCCTTTAAAAAATACCTCAGAGCCTGATCCCCGCACTCGCGGTAATTGGGATGATCGCGTTTTCTTAGAACTGACGAAAGCTCGGCTTTACCGAACTTGAAGCTAGGCGTCTGCATCAGGTCAAGCATGTCGTGCTCGCGAAGCTCAAAGGCGACTTTAAGTTTTTTCAGCACGAGGTTGTTGGAAAGCGGAAGCTCAAGCGGCGGACGCGCCCGAGTTTCATCTTTGCCTCGTCGGTCGTAGATTAAACCATCAAGAAAGTAGGCAACGACTTCATCGGGGCAAGCCACAAACTGAGGATCTTCGTCGCTTCGAAGATAATCATAAATTTCGTTTTTCAATACGAGGTAACCACCCAGGTTGCAAATCTCGACAACTCTCGCGCTGTTGATCTTCAGCATGTAGCGCAAGCTGCGCAAGACATCGTTAGCAGTCATTTTGTTCGCCCTCGAGATCCTTCGATCAATTTCGAAACATCCTGAAACTCCCGATCAATAACAGATCTTCCACTTAACTCTTCGCCCGCCTGATTTGCGATCGCGAGACCGGTTTTGCCATCACACTCAAAAAGGTACGGATTAACTTCGGCGACCAGCTTTTCGGACCAATCAGCGTTGGAGTTCATTTTCTTTGCACGAGGTCTTTCAATGCCTGAATCATAAAACGTGAATCGTCTGCTTGAGAACAGAAAGAATTTTATTCGAGCGAGGACCAGCGGCCCGAAGGACGAGATAGAAGTGTTGAAACAAAGATCGAAACTCATGCAAGACAAAAAGTTTGCCCGAACTAATTTCAATCTCGGCCCCAACTCTCGGGGTAGCCACGAGTGCATCGGTTTCAAGCGCCAGCAATCGCAAGAGCGCAACATCATCGATGTACCCTCGAATCGCCGGATTGTGTTTCTGACTTTTGAACCATGCCTCGATATCAGCTGTTGCAGGGTTACTTCTTGACGGAAGATAGACGCCTCGCCGCGCGAGAAGCCCGGCCAATGGTTCTTTGCCCATCTTTCGGCTCGAAACCAAACAGAACGGCTCGCTTGCGATTTTAAGCTGCGTCAGTGGTTCGTGCTCTGAGAACGAAAACGGAACATCGCAAAGCAAGGCATCTAGGTGGTAGGTTCGAAGGCGATCGAGAAGTGATGTCGAGTCGCCCACATCCACACATAAATTGAAGTCTCGATTATCATAGATCGGTTTAAGTAACTTCATCTGAAGATTTTTTGACAAACTCCCGATCGCTCCGAAGCGGAACGATGTTAGCCCACTTCCCTCTCGAATTCCGTCAACAAGTTCATCGCCTTGACGAAAAATTTCTTCGGCCTGATCAAAAACGATCTTGCCTTCTTCGGTGAGAGTCGGCTTTCGCGAGGTTGATCGCAGAAGCAAGGTTTGGCCGAGAAAGCCCTCGAGGCTTGCGACCTGGAGACTTACCGCTGATTGCGCCACACGAAGCTCGGCCGCGGCCTTGGTAAAGCTGCCAAGTTTCGCCACTTTCCAAAAGTAAAACAGGTGGTGGTAGTTCAGCCGGTTCATTTGGGTTCGGGTTATCTGTTTTTAAGATTAATTTCAAATAATTTATATGTTTTACGGCTCTCCCTGAATTCGCGATCTTCGATCATGAGCGAAAAGCCCACCGAGGGCAGTCGAAAGTTGGGCCGCGATGTTTGAAATCTTAAAAGTGAACTTACTCTCTCCGATTGTTCTCGCTTTCGTTCTGGGTGTCTGCGCGCGCTTGATCAAGAGTGAATTGAGTTTGCCCAAAGATCTGTATTCAACACTTTCAATTTATTTACTTCTTGCACTCGGCCTCAAAGGCGGTGTCGAACTTTCTGAAACCACTTTTGACGCGATCCTGTGGCCGGCGCTCGCGACACTCGCGCTTGGTTGCCTCACTCCTATCAGCGCCTATGTGTTGATGAGAAGACTTGGGAAGTTTGAGTCCGTTGATGCCGCAGCGCTGGCGGCCCATTACGGGTCAGTCTCGGCGGTGACATTTATAGCGGCAACGCAGTTTGTTTCCAGTCTGGGGCATTCTGCTGAGGGTTTCATGCCAACTCTCGTCACTCTTCTTGAAAGCCCTGGAATCTTAATCGCGTTATGTATCGGAGCCATGAAGCGCAAAGCGACGACCAGTGGCGAAGTTGGTGTCGCAAAAAAAACAACAAGCGCCGTCATTCACGAAATTTTCACATCCCGTTCAATGGTTCTACTTCTTGGCGGTATGATTATCGGTTACCTCGCCGGTTCGAAGTCTTACGAACCTGTAAAACCCTTTTTTGAAACCGGCTTCAAGGGTGCACTTGTGCTGTTTCTTCTCGAAATGGGAAGTGTCGCTGGTTCCCGCCTAGCCGATCTTAAAAAAGTGGGCGTGCGATTAATCGCGCTTGGAATTTTGATTCCTCTGCTACACGGCGCGCTCGGGACAATGCTGGGGTACTTTGCGGGTCTGTCGATGGGAGGCGCAACTGTACTCGGGGCGATGGCGGCAAGCGCCTCGTATATTGCGGCTCCTCCGGCCGTCAGAATGACGCTTCCCGAAGCGAATCCAACCTTCTATCTGACTGCTAGCCTGGCGATTACTTTTCCCTTTAACCTGGTTGTCGGAATCCCGCTTTTCTATAACCTTGCATCTTGGTTGAACCTTTAGATTGGCCGCATCGAGGACCATATGAACTTCGTAAATTTCAAACTCGTCACGATCATTTGCGAGCCGATCTTAGTTTCTAGCGTCATCGAAATTACTGAAGAAGCAGGTGCAACTGGCTTCACCCTAACCGAAGTCAGCGGCGAGGGATCAGGCGAACGACGAAGTGGCGAAATTCCAGAAGCGAAAATGAAGTTGGAAGTCGTCGCTGAGCCTGGCGTAGCTTCTCAGATTATGACAAACGTTGCGACTCGCTATTTTAAAAACTACGCACTCATTACCTACGCTTCGGATATTACTGTTCTAAGAAGCGAGAAATTCTAATTGAAATTTCTGAAGGCGCCGTCGTAGCGAACACCGAGTTGAGTTATTGTCGACGCGGTCTTCGATGTCGCGTTGTGAATTCAGGATCTTGTCGGCTAATCCATTTTAAAAAGGATTTCACTGACGGTTCGGCCCGCAGTTTCGCAAATGTATTGTAGAGGTAGGCAAGCTCGGCCTCATTAAACAGCGAATGAATTTTGGTGTGGCAGACGCGGTGAATGAAGTGCTTCTGAGTTCCTCCATACATGCGCGGTATCAGATGATGCTCGTTCACCGAAGCGCCCTGTCTCATTTCGCGCCCACAGAGTGGGCAAAGCCCATCTTTGGGCCAGATCGCTGAACGATCGGCCAAGATTTCTGCTTTCGAAGGCTTTTTACGTCTCGAATAGGCCATTAAATTTCATAAACGCGGCGTACAACCCGGTAGGTATTCGCGTAGGCCTCGACACTGAGTTCGATGGGTTTGGCATATCCACCACCCAACGCAAGAGACAGCGGAATTTGTCGCGAGCGTGCAAACTTCAGCACTTGTTCATCACGATTCATCAGGCCATCAAACGTAAGGTTCAGTTTGCCGAGAGTATCTTCTCGAAGAGGATCAACACCCATTTGATAAAAAATAAAGTCAGGCCTAAAATTCGCAACTTCCTTTAGACCGATTTCAAGATGTCTAAGATACTCGTCATCGCCGGTTCCGTCGGGCAAACCAATATCGAGATGAGATGGAACTTTACGAAATGGATAGTTTTTTTCGCCGTGCATACTGAAGATAAACATTCCTTCGTCGCGGCCCAAGATGCTTGAGTTTCCGTTTCCTTGGTGAACATCGAGATCGACAATCGCAATACGACTTGCCAGCCGGCGGTGCGCCAAATATCGCGCTGCCACTGCGATGTCGTTGAAAACGCAGTAGCCTGCACCTCGATCGAAATGAGAATGGTGGGCTCCGCCAGCTAAATTTCCAGCAAGCCCATCTCGAAGTGCAGACTTAGCAGACTCGACCGCGCCGCCAACAGTTGCGCAGCTCCGCGCGTAAAGCGCGGGACTCCAGGGGAAACCGATCGACTTTAAAATTTCGGTACTGACCGAACCGACTCGCATTGCTTCAACGTAGTCCCTGTCGTGAGCCAGGGCGATAACATCTGGAGTCGCAAGCGGACTCTCTTTTATCTCATCAGGTCGCAGTATGTCGTTCGCAAGCAAATAATCACGAAGTAACTGATACTTTTCTTTTGGAAATCGATTTTTTTCCGGAAGCTCAAGGGTATACCGAGCCGAATAAAAGACATCCATCTGCTTAATCATCCTAAATCCAGCGCGTTATGTACTTCGGTGGTCTAATGTTCTACTTTGCCAATTCGATTTGGTGAAGGAGCTCGCATGACCGTTCAAGAAAAAATCAAAGTCGCCGATTTGAACACTGTTAATGCCAAGCCTGACCAAGAAAATAATCAAGTCGAGTTTTTCGACTTGGGAGGACAAATGTCATCTTCAAAATTGAATACGTTTACGCGCGCACAAATTGGCCGCTTCTTAGTTCTATGTTTAACGTTTCTCATCAGCTCGCGATCCGAGGCCGTTCAAACCGTGAATTTCGTGGATTTAAATCGCTACAGCGGCAAATGGTTTGAGATCGCAAGCATACCGGCTTGGTTTCAAAAAAAATGTGTTAAAAACACGACCGCAGAATATCGCGGACTCGATTTCAATCGTATCGACGTCATCAATACCTGTGAAAAATCTGACGGAAGTTCAAACGTCGCAAACGGAATTGCACATATCGCCGACACCGAAACTCAAGCCGATCTTCGTGTCTCGTTTGTTCCTTTTTTTAATTTCTTCGGATGGTTTTCTGGGCAGTACAAGATTATCGCACTCGGCGAAAGCTACGACTACTCGCTGGTCGGCGACGATACGCTTCGGTTTGGCTGGATTCTCGCGCGCACACCAACTCTCTCTGTTGAAACATTAGTTCGTCTTGAAAAGAAAATCGCCTCTGTAGGTTACGATTCGTGCAAATTTCAGATGTCGATTCAAGATGGGGGCGCTGCAACGGTTCGAATTCCACTGTGCGAATTTGTGAAGACCATTAAGCCGTAGTTGTTGTTCGAAGCTCATCCTCGCTCACACGGAGATTACCTGTGGATTTTAATTGGCTCGTCTGGTCGAACCCGGTCACAATCTGGTGGATTTTTCTTGTTTCGGTGAGCTCGATCAACATCATCACATGGTTTTGGACACGGTCCTACCTAAAAGGTCGCGCAGGTCAGGCCGCCGCCTTAGCGTCAAAAACTATGGTGCTCTGCTCGGGCCTATATGTCTTTGGCTGTGCCTTTCGGTCGCTAATTCCGCGCGCAGATGTTCAGCGGATCACGTTGTTCGACACTTGGTTCGCGAGTGTTTTCGTCGGCCGCACAGTCGCGACCATCGCCGAGCTCGGATTCGTCTTTCAATGGGCGATTGTGCTGGCGTTCGTTTCGAAAGAAACACAGGTCAAATTTGCGGCCCTGATTGCAAAGGTCGTTGTGCCGATCATTGTGGTCGCAGAGATTTGTTCGTGGTACGCCGTTGTCACCACAAACTACATCGGCAACGCCATCGAAGAATCGCTTTGGGCATTTACTTACGTCTTGATCGGACTTGCCCTCGTGTCACTTCTGAGCAAGCTGAAAGGCGCAATGAAATATGCCGCAATCATTGCCGTCGCTGGGTGCGGGCTTTACGTCGCCTTCATGACGATTGTCGACGTGCCGATGTACCTCTCAAGACTGGCCGCCGACACAGCACAGGGAAAAGTCTACCTTGGCTTTATCGAGGGAATTATTGATTTGAATTCACGGTGGGTTGTGACCCACGACATTGCAGAATGGAAAACAGAAATTCCTTGGATGTCGCTCTACTTCAGTTTTGCGGTCTGGGTGAGCTTGGCCTTGTGTTACGTGCCATTGACAGCAGAGCGATTTAAAAAGCATCGCGTCGACTCGAACCCCTAATCGATTCCTGTGAGTTGAGCGAAACTGACGCGAAATTTGGCGAAATTTTGTTTGAACCCGACTGGGCTCGTTGTTATTCGATCAGAATGGAAAAAACGGCTCACGAAAAAAAGAAACTCAGTTTCATCGGCTTCATTCTCGGAGCACTCGTTTTGTTATTCATTGGAGTGCTGGTTTTGGGCTGGCAGTCGTCTGTTGAGTTGCGTCAGATGGTCGCGGCCAACGCGGCGGTCTAGCGGCGGCTTCTGAGCGCTGCGGCCCTGCCCCTCCTGTCACACGGCGGGGGCAGGGCCGTCTCTGCGTCAGAATGGACGCAGCATGGACTGGCAG
>JALHOI010000113.1 GCA_022843085.1 Pseudobdellovibrionaceae bacterium | reverse complement strand
AAGAGACTGAACAGCCGCTGCGGTCGACGGCTCAATCTGAAAATTAAGCTGACCCGCGAATCGAACCGCGCGCAGAAGCCGAAGTTTGTCTTCAGCAAAACGTTTTTCAGGTTCGCCAACAACGCGAAGACATTTGGCTTCTAGATCTTTAAGACCCTCGACTTCGTCGAAGATCTCATTGCTCGACGGGTCGTAGAATAGTGCATTGACTGTAAAATCACGGCGCTTTGCATCTTCGGCACGATCCGCGAACTCGATTTTCATGGGATGCCGACCATCGGCGTAGGTGCCATCTTTTCGAAATGTCGCGATCTCGATGACTTCACCGTTTTCAATTGGAATCGCGATCACTCCAAAGGTCTTGCCGATTGAAATCGACTTTTCAAAAAGGCCTTCAACCTGATCGGGGGTCGCATCGGTTGCAACGTCAAAATCTGAGGGTTGAACACCGAGTAGCCCGTCTCGAACACAGCCGCCCGCCAGTACGGCATCAAAACCGGCATTTTTAAGTCTGTCGCAGGCGGCCTTCACAGAGACCCATTGACGATGTCCGGTTAGAACCCTCAGAAATGAAGAAGTCGCGATTTCAGTTTTCACCAATCTAAAGCCTAAGGCGGATTCGTTTACAGTGTCTACCGACAAAGATGCCCTAGTGACGTCTGCCAAAGATCTTTCGCCGCGGCTTGCGCGTGCGGATCTCTTGCAGTGGTTACCGAAACTCAAACCTCATCGCTTCGGGGTGACCAAACTCGAACGGCCGATCTCGATCGGATTTTACGACCAATGGTTAGCCGACGGATATCACGGCGAGATGGCCTATCTTGAAAGTCATCGCGATTTGAAAGCTGATCCAAATCTCTACCTAAGCTTCGCTAAATCAGCGATTGTTTTTGCGATCGATTACGTGCCTCGTTTTCAAGACAAAAGTGATTATGTAACGCCGCCTGTCTCACTGCGAACCGCCCTGTATACTCAGTACGCGGCAAGCAGCGCAGATTACCACGACGCCATCCGCGCTGAACTTCAGCCCGTGCTTCAAGAACTCAACGTCAGATACCCGACTGGCCAGTTTCGTCTCGCGATTGATGCCGAACCCGTACTTGAACGCGATCTCGCAGTCCGCGCTGGGCTTGGGTGGGTCGGAAAAAACACCTGTGTCATCGACCGAACAGGGGGAAGCCTGTTCTTCATTGCCGAAATTCTGACGTCGCTCGAAACGAACGAGGCCGCAGTAATCCCGACGGATTTTTGCGGAAGCTGCACGCGATGCCAGACAGCTTGTCCGACTGGAGCGATCGTCGCGCCAAAGAAACTCGACGCAAGAAAATGCATCTCTTACTGGACGATCGAATCAAAAACTATTGCACCTAAAATATTGAGCGATAAGTTCGGCGATTGGTTTTTTGGTTGCGATATCTGCCAAACGGTTTGTCCCTGGAACGAAAAAGTATTCGGACGAAGCCGAATGAAATCGTACTCCGAAACTATACGAAGTGACGTGGACGCCGTCGCAATTGAACTGAAAGAAATTCTTGAAAGTTCAAATCGCCAGCTCGCGCGCCGTTTTCACGGCACCCCTCTTTCACGGGCTCGCGGCTTGGGTTTGAAACGAAATGCCTTAATCGTCGCAAAAAACTTAAAACTCAAAGCACTTCAACCGGTTATCGAGTCGCTTTGCGCCGACGAGAAACTTGGAGCACTAGCGCGCGAAGTCTCAGATTCACTCGCCGCAGAGTAAGAACGAATCGCGACGAAGTGAATCTATCGTTCGATCGACGAACTCCTTTTGGACACCGCTACTTTGCGCGACATCGCGCACGACGTTGTCACGCGGACTTCGAAACGACTCTCGAACTTCATCGAGCACCAAAGCCTCGAGGGCCGTCAACGGGCGTGACGTCATTTGATCACCAAAACGCGAGCGGGCCATCAGTGGTGAAGCGTGCCCCCTCGAGCTAGAAATTCCGACGGTTTCAAAGGTGGGGTTCAACATGATATCGCCGGCCGTCAAACTTTCAAGCTCGCTCTTTTCATCCTGCGGACTCAAGCACGACCGTATCAGCGAAAGGCGAAGCTCAATCTCGCTGACGTCACTCATCTGTTTTTTGTGCTTTAACCACCCCGGAAGGCGACTCCAGAAAATCCAAGGTGGTTCGAGAATGTCGATCCCGAGCTGGAAATTCATTTCATTCAAAAATTCAGTGCCGAGGGCTGTAGAAACTAAATCATCAAGCCCGACGAGCTTTAGGTTTTGTGAAACATCGTGGATTTTAGCAGACTCCCCATCGCCATTTTTCCATCCCAATAATCCAAGACGCGGAAGTGCGCTTGTCCATTCTTGTCGAAATCCTGCTCTCGTGCTGAGGCAAATCGCGATTGGAATACTTTGGGCCCGATCGGAAACCAACGGATCTAGAGTTCTTTCAAGCCACGTCGCGATTTCGAAAACCACAACGGGATCTGGGCGCATCAAAATTTCGAGCTGCACCGTTCTTGCGCCTTGAGATTCAGCTTGAAACTTTCGCTCAAACTGATCGCGAAGGTATCCTCCGGTGTGAATCCACCAGTCGAGTGGAGTACAGACATCGAGTGCGGTTGGGCTCGCGACGACAAGATCTCGAAGCGACACAGTGACCGGTGTCGACAGCTCTAACGAACTTCGAAGCAACAAAAGGTTTTTTAAAAATTCGAAGGTGCCGCCGCGGATCATTCGGAGAGCGTACACTCATTGACCGTTGTCCGCCACACGGCTAAGTACGGCGTTGGATTCGAGTCTCCAGGGGGATGATTGACTAAATTTTCAGCCGCACGCCGTTTCATGACGAGCTGCGCCTTACTTTCGGGCCTGGCACCTTTGCCTCTCCTGGCTGATGCGGTTGGCGCAACATCGATTCGGGGCTTTTTGAGCGTGCGGGAGGCGCAGGTTTTCTTTCGCCCAGTTGCGATGCGTTCTGTGGGCGAACTCCCGATCGAAACATCGATCGCGAATCGCACAAAACTTCTTAACTTAAAGTCGGGCGACTTCGTTGTCGTGAGCGGGGCGCTTTCGGACATCGACCGAGATGGGACGCCTGATAAGGTTGCGATTGAGGCGATTGAATCCGTCGGGTTGCGCGACATCTTAGGTACATGGCGAAGTCCAACGTGGGAAGTTGTGCGCTTTGAGAACTTCTCCCGTATGAGCCTTTACAAGCCACCAAGCCGATTTACAGGAACAATGACAATCGCAGCCGATCGACTGCTTTCGGCTCCGATGGCCCAACTAAAACGCCTTGGGTTCTCGAAATTTAGAGACATGCACTACACGCTAGCTCCTGAACAGGGTTCGACGTACTCAATCTTTCTGGTTGAAAATACCAACGGCCTCGGCCGCGCGCCGATTTTTGTCGGCCGGCTCGAAGTTCAAAAGCGTGCATTGAAACTGGAAATTTATGATTCAAGATCAGGTCGCTCATCTGAAGTCTTGTCGCTGAAGCCGGTTCGTGACTAAGCTTTCAGCATGACGATTTCTGAATCGATTCTTCTCGAGCCGATCGAAACAAAATTTCGATTTGCAAAACAAGATCCGAATGACCTGCGGCTCGGCGACACGATGCAGTTTTCTGAAAAGCAACTCAGCTTCTTAGATTTATCAGGTTTCTGTGATGAGAAAGAAACTTCGCTTAAGAATGCAGTGACCCTCGTCGGCTATCCTGACGATGAGGGTATTTCGCTTAATGGCGGTCGCCCGGGCGCTAAACTTGGCCCCTCGCGCATTCGACATTTTCTCATGCGCATGACCCCGCCTGCTCATATTCAAGATTGCAACAAATCGGCACTGATCGACCTCGGTAACATAGCAGTGACAGCCGCCGATGACCTTCGACGGCGTCACGAGGCTGCACGAAAAGTGGCAAGCACAATCCACGAACGAGGAGCACGCCTGCTCAGTATCGGCGGAGGCCACGATTACGGCTTTCCGGATGCTGCAGCCTTCTGCAGTTCGGTTCATTCACAAGGTCTTAAACCGCTCGTAATAAATTTCGATGCACACCTCGACGTTCGGCCGCTTGATCGCGGAATCACAAGTGGAACCCCATTCTACAGATTGCTCGAAGAATTTCCTCAGATCGATTTCCATGAGATTGGTTTGCAAACCCAGTGCAATTCGAAAACACATCTCGAGTGGTTAAAATCACGCGGTGGTCATTTTTCTTTCGAAGAAGATAGGCAGCGCCAGGGTGAGACGCTGCTGCAGGCACTACAGCGTCAAATGGCGGGCTCGGCAGCGAAGCGACCGAAGACGTTTCTCTCAATCGACATCGATGCATTTTCAAGTTCTGTCGCGCCTGGAGCAAGCCAAAGCTGGCCGACAGGATTTCAAGCGCCCGACTTTTTTAACTGCTTCTCGTGGTGTTTGAAGAATCTAGATGTACGCGGCGTTGGGGTTTACGAAGTTTCACCCCCGCTTGATATTGATGACCGTACTGCTCGACTCGCAGCTTTAATTGCCCACCGATTTGTGTTTCAATATTAGCAATGAGTTCTTCGCCCGACACATTCACCAACGAGCCGCGTGCAGATTTCTTCAGACGACTTTCATCTGAAGAGGCCGGCCGTCATTTTCCCTTCGGACTCGGCAGCGACAACCACTCGGGCGTCCACCCAAGAATTTTAAAGACTTTCGAGCGGGTTAACGACGGCTTTGCACCGAGTTATGGAACAGATCCTGTGACGGCTGAAGCCATCACAGTTTTTCGCACACACTTCGGCCAAGATGTAGACGTGCATTTTTGTTTCAACGGTACCGCGGCTAATGTACTTGCAGTCGCGCCATTCCTAAGAAGCCATAATTCGATCATCTGCTCGCAGTTCGCCCATATCCATGTCGACGAATGCGGCGCGCCCGAGACGTTTCTTGGCGTCAAACTCGTGCCGGTCCCCGCGGTCCCGGGCGATCAAGCGAAAATTACTCCAGAGAGCATCGCTCCGTTTTTGATACGCAAGGGTGACCAACACTTCTCGCAGCCTAAGGTTGTATCGATCACGCAGCCAACAGAGCTTGGTACGGTCTACTCGCGAGCTGAGATTCAACGACTTGTCGATTACTGCGCAAAACACGACCTTTGGCTTCACGTCGATGGCGCCCGGTTTATCAACGCCGCCATTCACCTCCAATGCGATCTCGCGGGTGTCGCCCGGGGCGCCGACAGCGTCTCATTCGGCGGTACCAAGAATGGTTTAGTTTTTGGTGAAGCGGTTTTGTTTTTAAGTGACCGAGCAAAACGTGCAGCATCGGAGTTTTCATTTCTTCGAAAACAAATGATGCAACTGCCAAGCAAAACTCGATTTATTGCGGCTCAGTTCATCGAGTTCTTGGGGACTGATCTGTGGCGAGAAATCGCCACTCATTCCTGTGCAGAGGCAACCCGGCTTCGCGCCGGCCTCGAGGCTATTCAACTTAAGTTTCCAGATGCGATTCAATTTACGCAACTGACTCAGTCGAACGCTGTCTTTGCTATTTTTGAAAGAAGCCTTGAGAAAAAAATTAAGAACTCAGCATTTTTTTACGTTTGGGATGAAGCCACCCGCGAATGTCGTCTCATGACCTCGTGGCGCACGCAGCAAACGGACATTGAAGAGGTTTTAAAAGTCGCAGCTTCAGAAGCATCACGAGGCCATAGCAAGTGAAGTATGAGCAGGTCGGCAAGAAACGAAAAGGCGGAACATTTCTCGGAGCGCTATCCTTTTTTCTATTTTTCCTAGTTTTGTTAGTCGCAATACTTATCGGCGGCGCTTACACTTATCGAGATCGGCTTTTGCTTGAGTTTGTGCGCGATCAAGGACCTGCGGCATTCGGTGCCGAAGTTCTTGCCGTCGACTCGGTTGTCACCCGCCCAGTTGGGCAAGTCTCAGTCGAACTAAAGGGTTTGGTTTTTAGGTCATCACCAGCTGCACCGACATTGCGTGCCGAAAAAATTTTGCTCTCAACTCCGAATAATCTGCTCGACCTCTACCAGCTCGCTTTTTCGGGACGACCGCTTCAGGTAAAAGCTCAATTCATAGGTCTTCAGATTCAGGCGACGACGGGCGAAGACCTCGAAACCGCGCGCAGTCGTCAAACCAACCCGCTTGTCAGCAACGATCTTGCCTCACAAGCTTTGCCCTTTCCTATTGATCTCGAAGTTGAGGTTCGCGACGCCCAACTTCAGTTTGGACCGCAGTCAAAACCGATCTCAGTAAAAGGGCTCACCGGTATTATCAGAACCCAATTGTCAACGAACACTCCGGCCAGAGTTTTGGATGTTACGAGTAAGGGCCAGCTCGCATTCGCAGTCGCAGTGGGAAGCCAAACGATGCTGCCGGTTCGAACCGAGTGGTCCCTGAAGGCGGCGCCCAAGCTTTCTTCACCAACCGACGTCGCGATAACAATTCAATCGCTGACCATTTCAACTTTGGGTCTCGCTCTAAAAAGTAGCGGAACCCTGAAGTGGCCCGAGCAGCTCGTTTCGATTCAAGCTAGCGGTGCCACCACCGACCTCGGCGTTTTGCCTCTCGAAAAAGCCGAAAGTGACGCATTGGGAATTTCAGGTCGACTGAAAGGTGCGGCTGATGTGTCACTCAAGTTGAGCGGTGATTTGAAATCGGCAATTTTGGCAGAGGGTCTCTTGCGTATTAAGGGTGGCGAATTTCCCTTGGCGCTAGACCGAAATTTGCCGCGACCCATTCAAGTACGCGGTCCCGTGCAACTCGATGTCGATGTGCCGTTTAAGATCGCTTACGATTTGGCCAATGCCAAAATGAAATCTCTCGACTTGCAGCTTGCATCTTTTCGAGCTGATCTAACGGGCGCCGAGGTTCGAATCGACGGTCTGCTTCGCAAGCCCGCGATGCTCATGATGGCTGCAAGCGGTCAAGTCACAGCCGGCGGCGAAACCGTCGAGTTAACAAAATTTGAGTTTCGCTTGTCGAATCTTCTGATGGCCTGGAAGGGCCAAGTGTCGCTTGACCCAAAACGTCTTTCGAAACTTGAGCTCGCTTTAACTCTTCCCGACCTCAGCGGCTGGCCGGCACTTATGCCCGTGCTTGGAACACTCGAACGAACTGCAACTGAAACGTCGGACGATATCAATCGCGCAAAAGGATCAATCGGCATTCGAGCCAAATTGGAATTGCCGCTTGCTGCGCCGGATACTCTCGCCACGAACTCGCGTGCGGATTTCGAAGTCTTAAATTTTGACGATCTCGATCTCCCGGTAAATTTTAAATCTGAAACTTCGAAGTTCAGCTCAGCCGGCCGAGTCCGAGGGCAACTTACGGCATCGGGGCAAATCAGTCTTGGCGCACAAACGGCAAAAGATAAGCCCCTGCCGATCACGTGGTCGGTTCGGCGCGCCAACGGCTCTTTTGACGGGCGCGACCTCGGTATTCTGTGGCCGGACAAAATCGTTAAAGCGATTCAGCAAGAACTTCTGGTCAATTTCTCGGCCTCGGCTGCATCGGAGAACCGAATCAGATTTGAAAAGCTTAATTTTCGCTTGCTCGATTCAAGTATCGACCTGGCTGGGACACTCGCGCGTACCGAGAACGGCGATCTTTCTACCGATTCGACCGTGTCGGGCCGAGTCGCACTGACTCAAGTTTACGGAATGCTTCCGATCTTGCGTCCGCTGCAGGCAAAAATTCCGTCAGGAACAGCCGGTGCTCAGCTAAAAGTCAGCGGGACTTACCTTCTCGCCAAAGGGCCCAGCGGTTCGCCACTCGCACTCAACGGCCGAATCACGCTGAAGGCGCCAAACGCAGTTTGGTTGCCGACAACCGAGAAAACGAAAATCGAGACCTCAAAAGCCTCGGCCGCAGGCCAAGTTGGCGACGCCGCGATAGATACAACCGAGACTTCCATTTTCACGTGGCCCGTGGTTTCGAAGTCGAATGTGTCGGTCGACTTTCAACTCGGCTCAGTCACAATGAAAAGTCGCACCTTAAAAAACCTAAATCTACTCGCCTCACTTGGTGATGGAAACATGAAGGGCTCGCTTTCAATCGAAAATGCGTTTGGCGGTCCCTTTAATGTAAGCTCATTTTCAATTCTCGATCTCTCGCGAAAACCCTTGGAGAAATTGAAAGCCTCAGCGGTCGGTCAGTACAAGGTTGTAAATTTATCGGCCCTGGCGGAATTCATGAATCCTGACTGGAAGTCTTATGTCTCTGGTCTCGCCACCGGTGATTTCAAGATTTCGCTAGAGCCATTTTCAAAGAGTGAATTGTCCGACGCGGCGATCGCATCCGGCACAATCAACGTAAAACAGGGCTCATTCTCTACCTATCCTATCGACCAGCTTGTCATACAGAAACTTTTCGACTTTCCTTTGATAGCAAAAATAATGGGATCAAAACCGAAAGTTGCATCACAGAACGTGAACCTAAGTTTGAACGCGAACTACCGGTTTGCAAAAGGGCGCTTGAACCTGAAGGGCTTCTCGGCCCTCAGCCCCGAGCGAAATGAACTAAATCTTGACGGTTGGATTCAAAAAGATCTCGTCGTCGATTTGATGGGCCTGGCACGTTTGGCCGACAGTTCGAT
>JALHOI010000112.1 GCA_022843085.1 Pseudobdellovibrionaceae bacterium | reverse complement strand
AAAGGTATTTCGATTCGAACACGATTGGAAATCTTGAAATCGGTCATCACGAATGAAAATTTGAGGTCGTCAGAATTCGGCGATTTTCAAAAGAAAGTTCGCCGATGTTTCAATCGGTCTGCCGTTATTCTGTCTTTGCGGCCTTCTCTTGGCCCGCCTTCGAGAGCGTCGAAATCGCATTAATGCAGCCGCTGCGAGCTAGACTTTTTTTGTCGCGAAAAACTTCGCGACAGAGCCGGTCGGCCGTCGATGAGTTCGCATAAGTTAGAAAACTTCCAGCGGCTAGGCATCCAAGGATATCGCGGTCTTCGTAGCGAACTTGGTTCGCGCCGCAACCATCAAACATCGTCGTTGGAGTACCTTTGCGTTGCGTTTCAATGAGCACCGCTCCGATCACGCATGCGCCTCGCTCATGGTCGTTACCATTGTCTGACACGATCGTATCGCATCGGGCACGAATTTCGTCGAGTGTCAGAGGATTGGTTTCGGTGCTCGGGCTTACGGCTCGAGCATTCAGGCAAGATCGGTAGCCCATGTGAAATCGCAAATGGTCGAAGTACTTCTCACACAGTGCTCGGTGTGAGGGGCCCGCTACAACTGGCGTGGTCGAATTTGGCGGTGTGGCAAGCGTCACGCCGACAGCACACGGACCAAGAAAACTTCTCTCTGGCGTGATCGATTTGCAAAGCTCGAATCGAGGTAGCGGGGCCGTAAACGACTGCGCGTGAATTCCAACGAGACAGGTTTCAAGCAAGTAAGTGTCGAGCTCGGTTCGAACTGGATAAGATTCAGAGCATAGTTGAAGGTCAGCGAGATATCGCGAGGTCCCCTTTTCAAGTTCGCGCGCAATTTTGGTGCCGATCAGACAAGAAAAAGTTTCGCCAGGCTCTTCTCCGTACTGAAGTCGGCAACCAGACTCGGCGACGCGAGCCGGTTGATCGAGGTAACGATCCACGAGGACTCCGCCGACCTGGCAAGATCGACGAATACCAGCCTGAATTTTTCCGGTGTAATAACGGTCGCAGGCTTTCTTGTGATCTTCGAGCCATTTTGAATTGCGCTTCGGCGCAGGCGCAGGCGGCGGTTCGGGCGTTGGAGAAGGCGGAATGACGATCGGAGTTGGCGACGGCGAGGGTGAAGAACTTAGCACGGCGTCGTTGGCGGCATTTTCAGCGAGGTCGCTAGCGGCGTGAGCTTTATTCTGGCTGCTTAGCAAGGTCGCCAAAAATGTCGCGGTTATCATTCTGATCACAATATCGGCAGTCGAAGCGGTGATGAGTTTCATACCGCTATTACTCAATGAGATGCGATTGATGTCAATTTGCCGATGGATCTACTTCGGGCCGAATGAGTTCGCCGGATCCGGTGTCAGCGCTAAGCTCTTCAGCTTCTGGCCTTGCGATCTCGGCTGGCGCGATCCCGCCAACTGCGTTCTCGGTCGCCGCCGGTTGCAAACGGGCTGGCTTCGCCAAGTGAGCAGCGGTAATCAACCCGCTTTGGGCGCGTGTGATGGCCTGAAAAGTTGATGAGAGGTCGACGGCTGTAGCCAGCTCGCGACGAGCCGATGGATCGTGCATACTTCTGTGCAAAGTCACGATCGCGTCGCTGCCGTAAAGTTTTGTGTACCAATAATAATTTCGAAGGATCGAAGAGACATAATCTCGGGTTTCACGAAATGGAATGAGATCCAGAAAAAGTATGCGGTTTTCGGTTGGGTATCTGCGCTTCCAGGCGTCGACCCGCGAGAATCCCGCATTGTAGGCAGCCAGTGTCAGCTCGACGTCGCCGTCGTACTGTGCAAGCCGCTTGCGCAGATATTTGGTACCAAGCGCGATATTAGTCGCTGGATCAAACAATTTGTTGGTGCGGACACCGGCGAGCATTCTGGCTGTCGCCGGCATCAGCTGCATAAGGCCCCGGGCGCCGACGCGCGACCGCGCCTTTGTGTTAAAGGCGCTTTCCTGACGGATGAGAGCTGTGACAAGCAGAGGATCAAGAGTATCGCCGCTTTGCGGGCCGATGATATCAAAAAACCAAAGCGGAAAAAAAAGTTTCATCGTTGCACTCGAGACCAGGTTTGGAGCGTCCTGAAACAGCGAAGATAAGATCTTGAACTTGGGAAGTGCTTGATTGTGCTTGTGCATCAAGGCGGCAATGTAGAGCCGAACTTCCGGTTCGAATTGAGCAATCGACAAAGCAGATCGATCGACAATTTCAGCCGCGATATCGACCGCGTTAAGTTTGATCATGACTTCGATTGCGGTGATGAGAGAATTTTGTTCGGGCCGGATTAGCGATCGGAAGGCGATGGGTGATGCGCCATCGCGGGTAATCCAATCTATAGATTGGCCGCGATTGCTGTTGGCAGCGAGATTGTGAAAAGTCATCGGATAGTCGAAACGAAGAGCTTCTCGAGCTTCGCGGCTTGACTCTTTTTGACCCAATATTTCTGAACAGTACGCGCGCCAGTATTTTGCTCGAGAACGAAATTGGCTTGCATCAGCGTTTTGTTCCACCTTCGACATGAGTTCGGGAACTCGGTCGCACTGATTTTGCCAGATATCGAGAAGCGCCAATCGATACGAAGCTTTCGCAGCGGCAAAATCTGTTCCGCAGCCTGAAGCGTAGGCGTACAGTGCCCGCGAGGTTTTCACCGCCTCGAGATCTGGAAAATACTCTTCAAGTTTATAGGCTATTGCCGTGGCTGCTTTTGTACCGACGCACTCACTTTTTGCAGCCAGCGATCTTCCCATTTGGGTAAGTTCACCCTGAGTCTTGAACGATCCGACAATTCCGACAACGGCGTGGTAGGAAATTTCTGAAACGGCATCCCATTGCTCGTTTAAAAGCTGATTCGCAACGGCCCGCTTTTCAGTTTTTGATCGACGCACATCCGTCGAAGAATCACTTTTCTTTCTTCGATCGAACTCGAGCTGACAGAACGCTGCTTCGAGTGTTCCGGATTGCACTTGAGTTGCCGTTTTTTCGCAATCTCGGTCGAACGCGAGGCGCGTCCGAGGCTTTCGCCTCATCTGAAGATACTTGGTCCCTGTCTGCAGTGCACGGCTTCGAACCGACGAGTCTTCAAAATCAAGCCCGGTTGAGCCTTTTTCGCTGGTATCTTCAAGCGGCCTTGGTATTGCGATCCTCACGTTTTCGCTGGCGGCGACCACTCGCGGTCGAGCTCGGCTAGCTTCGAGGGTCGCCGACGTTAGAAAAAGTGCCGGTATCGATGCTAGCGCAAGCGCAAAAACGGTTCGAACGTTCATATTTCAATTGTGCAGGGTAAAACGAATTCCGTCACCTAGAGGCTTGACCGGTTCTTGCGCGTCGAACAAAACCGGAGGCATGTCAGCACCGAACCCAGCCCCGACCCCTCGTCCTAATTCTTCAATGCCTGTACCCACCGTTTGGCGCCTGCGTGCCGGCGTGGAAAAGAAGTTCGCCAAAGGGCATCCTTGGGTTTTTTCGAACGATCTCGACCAAAGTCCAAAAGGGCATGCAGCGGGTCATCTCGTCGAACTTCGCGATTCGCGCGATCACTTTCTCGCAATCGGCTATGGTAATCCTGCGACGCTTATTTCATTTCGAGCGCTGAGTCGTTCGCCGGTTTCATCGATTGTTGAACTCATGAAAGAAAAACTCAATCGAGCCGCCGAGAAGCGATACGCGACAGGCGTCGATTCTTTCAGTCATCGACTTCTTTTTGGCGAAGCTGACGGCGTGCCCGGCCTGATTGTCGATCGGTACCTCACCGTGTCGGGCGAGCCAGCTAAAGTCAGCGCGCAGGTGTTCGTCATACAAAGTTCGACGGCAGGTGCTGATTTGCTGGTCGACGCGCTTCGCATGGCGCTCGATAGTTTTTCTAGGCGAGGCCTGGCATTTAAGGGCCGCGGCGAATCGCTTAAGTCGTTGCAGGTGCTGGCACAAGATTCATCGTCACGCGCAATCGAAGGTCTTCAGAAGTTGCCGAGGATGGCGCGTGGCGAATGGCGAGATCTAAAACCGAATCAAATGACCATCGCCGTACAGGGCGGCGAAAGCGCACTCGCATCAAGCGTCGCCACGTATGACGTCGACTTTATCGACGGTCAAAAAACGGGGTTCTTTTTAGATCAGAGATTAAATGTACGACTAGCTTGGCCGCTTCTTAAGCGCGCGAGTGAAAACGCGAAAGCTGAATCGCGAGAACTTCGAGCTCTCGATCTTTTCAGTTATGTGGGGCAGTGGTCGGTACAAATTGCTCGTGCGGCGAAAGACATTGCACCCGTCAAAATTACGATGGCCGATGCCTCAGCTACGGCTCTCGAACTCGCCTCACGAAACACCGCCCGTGCGGGCGGGCTCGCGGACCCAAGAAAGATGGATATTCTGAAAGGGCTATCCGATTTAGCCGTCGGGGCTTACGACGTCGTCATTTGTGATCCACCCGCATTCATCAAAAAGAAAAAAGATATCCCTACCGGACGAGCCGCCTACATCAAGCTCAATCGCGAAGCTCTTAAGCGTGTGGCTCCCGGGGGCGTCTACGTCAGTTGTTCGTGTTCGGGACTTTTGACCGACGAAGAGTTTGTTGAAATTCTCGCAGACGCAGTACGTGCCTCGGGTCGCGAAGTGACATGGGTGTCGCGCGGAGGACACGGCGAAGATCATCCTTATCTTTCTGAATTCCCGCAAGGACGGTATTTGAAAGGCTGGATTGGAATCGTGGGCCATTAACGCGCCGAGGTAGCCCGCGGCTCAACCTTTGGCAATTTCAGTATTTACACGCATCGTGGTGATATGGCGAAGAACAAGATTGCAGAAAAAAAAGTGCGAAAACCCAAAGGCGCTGCGAGCCGGGCAACCGACAACCCGGTCGAAGCCGTTCAGTCACTGTTTGGTTTTTCATTGAAGGGTTGGGTGGCACCTAGCCTTCGTGTCGCGACGGCGCGAGAAGTTCGCTCGGGGTTTCGCGGTACTCTTGTTGTGTTATCGGAACCGCAAACTAAGCGTGTACTTTCGTCGATTAAAAAGCAGTGGGGCGCGATCGCGAAGTGGCAAGAAGAGCAGTTAAAAAATTGGCTCGACTCGAAATCTGCGACCGACATCTTTTCGCTGACTTTAAAAGAGGGGCCTGTTTGGTTTCTGCGATTGATCGAAACCGAAAAGCACGGTTCTGCCACTGAATCTCGCGACACGTTGGCTAAATCTGTCTTCACTCGTGCTCGCGACGCGGCAGGGGCGATTTTCGCCGGAGCACGCTCGGCGAAGGTTGAGAAGTTGGTGCTCGACTTTTCTCACAGCACTCGAGAAGAACTTCAGGGTTTTTTGGTTGGTCTTGAAATTGCGGCGTACAGCTTCGCCGAGGTACGCGGCTACCGTTCTGCAGCGAAGCGACCCGCGATTCTGCTTCTCGCACCTCCCGTTGTCGGCGACACGAAAGAACTGAAGTCGATGGTTCAGGATGCAAGCCGGCTTGGCGTTGCCGTCAACCTTGCAAGGCATCTGACAAATTTGCCCGGAGGAACTCTGACTCCGACGGTCTATGCCGACCTTGCGAGGGTCGTTATGAGTGAGGTCCCGAATGCTCAAGCGACTTTGCGGGTCGATGTTTGGGACGAGCGACGTTTGAAATCTGAAAACATGAATTTGTTGCTCGCTGTAGGCGCCGGAGCAGCGGCTCCTCCTCGGCTTGTCCACATTTCGTATCGACCTAAAGACCGCGGTGCTGAGAAGAGACCTGTTGCGCTTGTCGGGAAAGGCGTCACGTTTGACTCAGGTGGTCTCGACTTGAAACCGAGTTCGGGAATGCGCCTCATGAAAAAGGATATGGGCGGGTCGGCAGCGGTGCTCGCCCTGACATGGTGGGCAGCGAACGCAGGTCTTCCGCTTGCGCTTGATTCTTACTTGTCGCTTGCAGAAAATTCAGTTTCGGCAAATTCATTTAGACCCGGCGACATCATCAAAGCGAGAAGTGGTCTTGCGATTGAAATCGACAATACAGATGCAGAAGGTCGCCTCGTTCTCGCCGATGCGATGAACGTTGCGATCTCGCAAACCGGCGACAATTCTCCGGCTTGCATGATCGACGTCGCGACTTTGACCGGCGCTATCAAAGTTGGTCTCGGTGCCGATATTGCGGGCCTCTTTACAAATAGCGATGATCTCGCTCGCGAGATTTTCGATGCGGGCCTCAAGCGCGGCGATCTATCGTGGCGCATGCCTCTCTTTCAGCCTTACAAGTTGGGGCTTCGCTCGAACTTCGCAGACTATGTAAACTCAGCTTCGGGTTCATTCGGCGGAGCCATCACGGCGGCCCTCTTTCTTGAATTATTCGCCAAACCTGCTGACGGCGACGCGATTCCGTGGGCCCACTTGGATGTGTACGCGTGGCGAGATTCGGCCTCGGGTGCGTGGCTTGAAGCCGGCGGCAATGGTCAAGGCGTGCTCTCGTTGTCAGAAGTGCTCTCGCGATTCGTTGCGGGCAAGTGGGCCGAGGGATAGGGACTGTGCCGAAGACTCTGTTTCGAATTCCGCGAAATGAAATTACGCTGGCATTTTCAAGAAGCTCGGGTGCGGGCGGGCAGAACGTCAACAAAGTGAATTCGAAAGCCGAAGTACGGTGGGACATTGCCTCGTCGCCGTCAGTGCCAAGCGAGGTGTTAGGCCGCTTTCTTTCGCGTTACAAAAACCGGCTCGACGCCGAAGGCCTTGTGTTTGTCACAAGCGAACGCGAGCGCGACCGTGAACGAAATATCGAAGATGCCGTTTCTAAAATCGAAGATTGGGTGCAGAGTGTTTGGGATCGACCCAAACCCCGAATTAAAACGAAGCCCAGTAAAGGCGCCAAACGCCGCCGCCTGAACGACAAAACCGCGCATGGTTCAAAAAAGCGAGATCGCAAAGTCGACCGCAAAGATTGGGACTAAAACAAATTTGGTTCTGCTCTCTGTTCCCTCGTTGCTCGATCGAAGTTCGAGTGTTATTTAGGAGTTTCGTGGGCCTGTAGCTCAGCTGGGAGAGCGGAAGCATGGCATGTTTCAGGTCGCAGGTTCGATCCCTGTCAGGTCCACCAAACAATAACCGCCCTCCGGCGGTTTTTGTTTGTCGGTTTATAGCGCTACGGCCTCCGGCCTTCGCTTTCCTCCTTCCGCCGGCCTTGCCGGCTCCAGTCGCGAACGCTTAGGGGGCTGCCCGCCCCCTAAGGGCCCCCGAGCCGCCTCTCGGCGGCTTCGGGCTCGCGCATTCGCGCATCGCGGGGAGCTCGCGCATTCGCGCATCGCGGGGAGCTCGCGCTTTCGCGCATCGCTGGCGGGCAGCAGAGCTCGATACTTCCGCTTGAAAATAGGTTTGGGATTGCTCGGCCCGGCTCCGCAGAGATTTGGCTTGTTGACACTTCCAAAAAAGAATTTAGCCTTTTGTGAGAAGAGGTCATTTTGATTCACTCTCTGTGTGTTTTCGTTCTCGCGCTATTTTTGGCTTCACACTCTTTTGCGGACTCTAGCTGTTGGCCCGAAGAGCAGCTCATTGGAAAAACGGCTAGAGGTTTTATCGAAGGAATCAACTTTAGATTCCTGAAAATCAAGTCACCAGCTCAAAAGGCGACAGACGGTTGTCACGTCGAAATCTTCAAGAAGCCTGAAGAAAAATTAGTTTCGATACAACCTTGTAAACAGATTGAATGCATAAAAGGGGAATGTGGTGACGGCGGCGACTACACGTCGATCTCTATCGAAAGTCATTCGGATTCCTTCATTCAAATAACGATGAAGGACGGCAAAAACGCATGGATCAAGTTACAGGCAAAACCAGAAATTAAGCCGGTACTTCCTATCGGTAGAATTGGTACCATCTTTCCGGCCGACACAAGAGTCTTGGATGCTCCAAATGGAAAGTCCGTTCGAATGAATTCCTCAAAAAAGATGGCCTACACAGTCTTAGAGTTAGCCAAGATTGAAAACGACGAATGGGCCAAAGTAGAAATCAATCCAATCCTGAGCGAAGAACCGACCGTACAAATTGGAAATTCATTGGGCGTTGGATATTTCAAACATAGAAACGAAAAAGCACAAATAGCCGCTGTGCTTTCAGATCTTTGGTGCGATTAATCTCAGGCCTAGCTTCCTTTTTCCCACGTCATTGTTCTTGAATCTAGTTTGAGTCCCTTGAAAACTTCTCGAGCTGAACTCAGATTTTTAGTGTCGATAGACCACTCGATAGGTTCAGTAGTCTTTAGCCCGTTCACGTTTACCATTGTTTTCACGATGAAGGGTTCTTGATTCGATTTTAGCTTCAACCAATAACCGTACGCTTCACCCAGCCCGTTCACGGCCCACTTCATGTAACCTTCATTCAAAGCTGCAGAAACGAAATCCAACGGGGCGTAAAACTGAATGTGCGACTCAAGATCAGCAAACTCTTCGAAAGCAAAAGTGAAATCTGGATTTAGCATTTAGACCTCGTCTTAGTTTACGAATCCGGTAAAGTCGGTCAAGAAACAGGCTGGTTTGATCACAAGCCGCACTCGCTTGATTTCTTTCTGGACTCAGACACCATCGCAACTAAGCTATGACGATGTCAAAACTGAAGCGGAAAGTGGATCGATTGCTCGATG
>JALHOI010000111.1 GCA_022843085.1 Pseudobdellovibrionaceae bacterium | reverse complement strand
AATCTTCTCAGCGAATTTAAAATCGCCATGAAAAAGGCGTACATCGTGATTAAAATTAAAAACGAAAACATCACGCGCGCGAGCTTCACGGTCAGTTCATATTTGCCCGGCACCGACATGTAACCGTCGCCGCTGACAAGCAGGCGAATGATGTCAGGCATAAATACGATCGCCAGAAGAGAAAGCGTCGTCGTGATCGTGAGAAGCAAAGTGAAAATCGAACCGACAAGTCGTTTGGCAGCTGCTTTCTGCGCGTCGGGCGATGCACCGTCATTGGCCTTTTTCGTCAACAGTTCGACCAAGACCGGAATCATGCTGACCGAAAGGGCACCTTCCCCAAGAAGCCGGCGAAACATGTTCGGCAGGCGAAAAGCGACGATAAAAGCGTCGCGAACTTCGACCGAAAAATACTGGGCGGTCATGCGGTCGCGAATAAGACCTAGGATACGACTGGCGAAAGTTCCAAGAGCAAACACGAAAGCAGCGGCCGTCACGGCGCGACGTTCCGTTTGTGAATGACCGCCCGGTCCGACGTCAGGATCTAATATAGGAGTCGTAGAAGCCAATTCTGCCGTTTGGTCGGCGATATCGTCGCCCGTCTTGGAGGCCTGTTTCTCATCCGTTTTGCTCACTGAGGTATTGCTCCTACCGACTTGCCAAGCTGCATCGAGGCGTGTTACCTCATGACCTCTTGAATCAAAGCTAGAAATTCTTTTACGACGTTCCTAATTACGACGTTATTGATGAGGTAGAACCTTGGCAAACCATAAGTCCGCTGCGAAACGTGCTCGTCAGAGCGTAAAGCGCAACAAACGCAACACGACAGCACTCTCGTCGGTCCGAACTTTCGAAAAGAAGCTTCGCGCCGCTATCGCCGATGGCGATAAAAAAGGGGCTCAAGATGCTCTCCGCGCGTACATGAGCAAAGCTCAAAAAGCCGCGACGAAGGGTGTGATCCACGCGAAAACGGCCGCACGAAAGCTGAGCCGTCTTTCGAAACAAGCTTCGAAAGCTCTGTCGAAGTAGTTTTGCTCCAGCGGAATCTCGCCGGCGCGGCTAAGGCCTCGCTCGAAGTCTCAATTTGAAAAATCGCGATCGAAGGGTCGCGATTTTTTTCTGATTGAAACGTAACGGGGTCAATCTTCGACTTCCGCTTCTCCGGCCTGTTTTGAACTAACGTAGTTTCTGATTTCTCTCCGCTGATGCACCGGTACGAGCGAAAATTTGATTCCGATTGAGTGGCCACTCGAATGATCGCCTTCGTGATAGATAACGCGCCCTCGTAAAACCAAGGTGACTCCGGCTGGCAAAATCATTGAGACCGTGAGCTGCGCGTCGACGGGAAGCTCTTCAAGCGACATTCGCGATAATGTCGAATGATCTCCTCGGTCGCCTAGCGCCACCAAAACACCGCCTTCAGACAAGCTTCGGCCATCGAGAACCACATAATGACCGCGAACCATCACACCAACCGGACGACGGTAGAGTCGTCGTGGCGCCCGCCGATTCGTCGCCGACGGTCCCGATGCGCCGCCTCGAGCTGTGCCCAGGGCCTGGTGCGCCGCGGGCGGAACTATTTTTAACGCCACTGCCATATCGCCGTATCGGCACACTGGGACCTCGACCTGAGGCTCGGCCTTAGGTCGGGCCACGGCTCGAGGCGGAAGGATGCCGACAGCTTCAAGATCATTCAAAATCACGTGAGACTCGGCTCGCCAAAACGCTCTCGCGCCGCCGGTCACGACTCGCGACAACGGACGTGCATCTTGAGGATTCGTCTTCGCTGATCGCCCTTTTGGTAAACCCCCGAAAGATTCCCGGCCCCACCAAGCTGCCCCGCATGCCGTCGTGAAATAATTAGTACCGCTGCTCAAGAGAGATTTTTTTGTCCGGCGCACTCAAATGCTGTGCCAGAAACCAAAATTGAGATGCCAGAAGTTTGAACTAAGGAGCTTAGTACACGGCAATCCGGATCTTACCCACAGTCCATCCCTCAACCGCAGCTCGGGGCCAGCGGGCCGATCGAAATCTACCCGCAAACGCGGACGATGAAATTCTCGAGCCAGATATGCGATACAACAGGCGAGGTTTTAAGCGCACGGTCCGTATCAAACAGCGCTTCAAGTGTCTGGTCGATTTTAGTAGGCGTCCAAAGCCGCGCCTGCTCTGAATAGTCGCGAACGAAGTAGGGAGACACGCCCGCCTTCGACGCGAGCCGCGCCCCCGAAAGCCCTTCGCGCAGACCCTCGATCATCGTTCTCAAAATTCGAACGTGACGTGCGACCAACGCGATGATGCCGATCTCGTTTTGTCCTTGATCAAGCAAGTTTGCCAGACAAAATAAAGCGCGCGCACGATCGTTGCGACCAACAGCGTCTGCAAAATCAAATACGCTCTCGATTTTGACTCGCGAAGCGACCTTCATCACGTCATCGACCGTTGCCTCGACAACTCGTCGAGGTGCGCCAGCGGCCCCCGTTGTCCCTCGACCACTCGCGAGGTGCTGGTTACCACCACAGTAGATCGCAATTTTTCTGATTTCTCCGTCGAGATCAGAGAGATTCGAGCCGACCAATTGCTGAAGTGCGCTCGCCGCGTCCGACCCAAACTCGACCGAATGACGTTTGGCCAAGAATGCGATCCACTCGGGAACTTGGTTTTCGTATGGGCGTTTACACTCGAGTGCGACACCCGATTCAAGCAAACGCTTCCAGTTTTTTTTGCGCTTATCGACCTTGACCGCGGTCACGACAAGCACGGTGCCGTCATGCGGATTTTCGATCAGCGGCTGAAGAACTTCCCACTCCTTGTCTTTTAACTTGTCGGAATTGACTAAAACGACAAGGCGATTTGGCGACATCATCGGCAGTGTTTCAAGAGCGTCGCGCACACGAGCAACGTCGCAATCGGCACCGTCAAAAATATTCAGATTAAAATCGCGCATTCCTTCTGGAATAATCGCTTCAACAATTTCTTCTTTGGCCCGATCGGCAAGAAAAGTTTCTTCACCGAAGAGGCAATACAAAGAGGCGAACTCGCCCTTCTTTAAAGTCTGGGTCAGGCGGTTGTAGGACCAATCCGATGCAGCCAACGTCGTTCCCTCAGTCCAAAAGCTATCGAGCAAAAAAAATGAAACCTAAAAGTTTTCGGTCAGTCGACCGTGCGCTTCGGCCATCATGTCTGACGCAATTGAACTTATGTTTTCTTGCCGTGCACTGCGATTGTAAAGCGCATTCGCACTATTTAGTCCCTCAAGCCCGACCCGCGGAGCAAGGTAACTCTTCTCGGCATTAAAGTCTTGCTCCCAAAGAAGCTTGCTGTCTGAAACTCGTCGAAGTTTTAACTTCGTCGACACTGTGATACGATACTCGGTGTTCAAAACCGTGCGCTGTGGAATCGCAAGTTTACAGATTTCAGCTGGACTTTTCGGATCACAATTTGACTGCGTCGCCACCGTGTAGGCGACGTTAAGAATGTCGCCCTCAAGAACAACCTGCGCATCCGTCTTGTTCACGACTCGTGCGATCTGAGACCGCGCAAGCTCGCGAATGATGGCATTGGTGAATGGAACTTCAATACCTACTTCTTGCGTGGAGTTTTTGAAAACCGGGATAGCAACGAGCTGGTAACCTTCCGGCAGGCGCCGCTCGCCGGTTCCCATTGAATACGCGCACCCCGTCGTGAGGCCGCCGAGCAAGATTAGGGCGAGAGGCGAAAATCCTACGGTCGAGAACCCTACGGTCGAGAAATTGATAAACCTCGAGAGACCAGAGCTTCGCATGCTGGTACGATAACGACGACGCTCTGAATATTCAAGCACTCACGAAACCTGATTAAGGAATCACTCATGAATCCACTCTTGATGACTCCGGGCCCTGTTCCTGTGCCTCCTGAGGTGCTGAACGTACTCGCACTTCCAATCGAACATCACCGCACAGCCGCGTTTCAACAATGTTTCGAACGCGTTCTAGGTAAACTTCCCGCATTGTTTGGAACAAGCCAGCGCGCTTTCATGCATGTTTCAACCGGCAGCGGCGGAATGGAGTCACTGCTCGTCAACGTTCTGAACCCAGGCGACCGCGTGGCCGCCGTCGTGAGCGGTAAATTTGGAGAGCGCTGGGCTGAAATGGCTGAAGCCTACGGCGCACACGTCGATCGATTTGAAGTGCCGTGGGGCGATGCTGTGGATGTGAACGCGTTCGAGCTATGGCTAAAAAATCTTGCGAATAAACCCCACATCGTGATGTCTCAAGCCTGCGAAACGTCGACGGCCGTTCTTCACCCTATTGAAAGCATGGCCAAGGTCATTCGACAAAATCACGCCGATACCTTGTTTCTCGTCGATGCAATCACAGCCCTTGGCGCTTTGCCTCTGCCGATGGACGCGTGGGATCTCGACGGCGTGGTTGGCGGAAGTCAAAAGGCGTTCATGCTGCCAACCGGCCTCTCATTTGTCGCATGGAGCGCACGAGCCTGGAAGAAGATTCCGCACGCAAAAACGCCAAGGTTCTACTTTGATATTCGAGATGAACTCACAGCGAATCTGCGCGGCGAAACTAACTTCTCGTCTGGCGTTCCGCTCGTAAAAGCGCTCGACGTTGTTCTGTCGCAGATTGATTCGTTTGGAGGCATAAGTGCACTCTACAAGCGCATCGACTGCGTGGCTCGGGCGACTCGCAACAGCCTCGATGCCATGGGCTTTTGTCTGCTGGCGCGCTCACCATCTCCTTCCCTGACTGCCGTCTGCGCACCCAGCGGCATCGATGGCGCAAAATGGCGAGGTTTGCTCGAATCAAAATACGAGCTCGTGTTGATGGGTGGCCAAGACCGACTGAAAGGAAAAATCGTTCGCCTTGGACACATGGGCTACATCCGCGACGAAGATTTGATGCGCGCACTGGCAGCGCTTCCCAACAGCGTGAACGAGTTAAATGCGGGCACAATCTCAACGGAAAAAATCACAGCGGCTCTCGCGGGCGCTGAAGCTTGTCTTAAATCTGTTCCCATGCCGTGGCTCGCAGGGTAAAACCCCTCGCATGAACCGAGTTAAAATCACTATCGCGGATCGCTTCACCGCTGAGGCGACCGCGTGGCTTAAAAGCCACTCTGAATTTGACGTTGAAACCTCGACCGATCCCGCGCGCCTCAAAGAAACCGAAGCCCTGATCGTGCGCTCGCAGTTTAGACTCCCGAAGGAAGTTTTAGACTTGATGCCGCAGCTGAAATTCGTCGTCACAGCGACAGTCGGTTTCGATCATATCGATCTCGACGAATGCGCCAGTCGTGAAATCAAAGTCGCCCATGCGCCGCTGGCTCACGCCGCACCGGCCGTCGAAATGACGTGGGCCCTGATTCTCGCGTGTGCCAGAAAACTAAAAGCCGCCGACAAAACAGCGCGCACACAAGAGTGGGATCGCGAGCCACTTCTTGGCACCGAGCTTTGCGGTAAAACTCACGGGGTCATCGGCCTTGGCCGAATCGGTTCGCGGGTGGCGAAGATTGCGCACGCGTTCGGCATGGATGTCGTGGCTCACGATCCATACCGCGACAACGACTACTTTGCGAAGCACGGGGCAACGCGCTTAGGGCTTGATGAATTATTTCACGTTGCAGACACCGTTAGCATTCACGTCCCGCTCACAAAAGAAACCAAGGGGCGCATCAACCGCGTTGAATTTGCATTTCTGAAACCGCATTCAATCATCGTCAACACCTCGCGCGGCGGCGTCGTCAAAGAAGACGACCTCGTGCTGCATTTAAAGGCGGGCGGCCACGGTACTTTCGGTCTCGACGTCTTTACTCAAGAACCGATGCGTAAAGGCTATGAGCTCCTAAATTTCCCACAAGTCGTCGTGACTCCCCACATCGGAGCCAACACGCGAGACGCCTTCACGGCCGTCTCGATGGAGGCCGCACGCAATCTGGTCGGTCTCCTGACAAAAGGTCCCGTTTCGGGTCCGCTTCCGCCCGACGAAGATTGGTACCGAGCCGCTTCAGGCCTTGCGGTAAGTGTCGGGGTTTGAGACTTTCTGACGTCCGTTTTTAAAAAGGGAAATCGAGCTGCAGACGTGCAGCTCGCAGCATCGCCGGCGGCGATGCGAAGGAGTAGAATGCCAGGCATTATCGTTGTCGGCGCCCAGTGGGGCGACGAGGGAAAAGGCAAAGTCGTTGATGTGTTTTCGGCGAACGCCGATCTCGTCGTGCGTTACCAGGGCGGCGCGAACGCCGGTCATACCCTGGTCGTCAATGGCGTGAAAACCGTTTTGCATTTGATCCCAAGCGGCGTTCTTCATCCGAAGTGTGCGTGCATGATCGCGCCCGGAGTCGTTCTCGACGTCGAAGAAGTCATGAAAGAGATCAACGACTTGAAGCAGGCCGGAGTTTTGACGAATCCTGACTCTCTTCGAATCTCGGATCAGTGTACCGTACTGCTTTCGTACCACCGCAAGCTCGACATGGCCCGCGAGAAGGCGGCCGGTAACGAGAAGATCGGAACCACGGGCAAGGGAATTGGCCCAGCGTACGAAGATCGCGCGGCTCGAAAAGCCATTTTGTTCGGCGACTTGTTTGATCGCGAGCGTTTACGAGCGAAGCTCGAAAGTTCTCTCAAAGAAAAGAACTTCATGCTGACCGAGTACTACAAAGAAGAGGCTGTGGCTGTCGAGCCACTCTTCCAGCGCTTGCTTGAACTGGCCGATCAGCTTGAGCCGTATCGTTCGAAAGACACGTCTCTCGTCATCCACAAAGCTCTCAAAGCCGGCAAAAAAGTTCTGTTTGAAGGCGCACAAGGTACGATGCTCGATCTCTTGCACGGCACTTACCCGTTCGTCACCTCGTCATCGACGATCTCGGGTTCGGCTTGTATCGGTACCGGCATCGGCCCAGGTATGATGCAGAAGATTGTGGGCATCACAAAAGCCTACACGACACGCGTGGGCTCTGGCCCCTTCCCGACTGAAATGGATCCGGACTTAAGCGAACGTCTTCGACGCGAAGGCGGCGAGTTCGGAGCCACCACCGGTCGCCCGCGGCGCTGCGGTTGGCTTGATCTTGTGGCTTTGAAATACGCGATCCGCGTGAACGGCCTGACCTCGCTGGCTCTTATGAAGCTCGATGTTCTGACCGGTCACGAAAAAATTGAAATCTGCACGGCCTACCGGCTGGACGGCGCTGAAATCAAAGACCTTCCCGTCAATTCACACGATCTGGAACGCGTCGAGCCCGTCTACCGGTCGCTGACGGGCTGGACAGAAGATTTGCGCAACGTTCGATCTATCCAAGATTTGCCGCAATCGGCGCGTGATTTTATTCAGTTTATTGCGACCGAGGTTGCGACCCCAATCGATGTGGTCTCAGTCGGTCCTGGCCGCGAACAAACGCTTTGGATCAAGCCGCTTTTTGCCTAGCGGCGCCGAGGTGAAATCATGAAGCTTCTGTTGGCCTCTGGCGGCATCAACAATACGAGCATTCGAAACGCGCTGATCGATCTTCTCGGAAAACCGATCGAAGAATCGACTGCGCTTTTCATTCCAACGGCGACTCACGGCGTGCCGGCAAGTCCAAGTTTCGTTCGGAATGGAATCGTCGCGGGACTTTCCGAGCCGCTCGGCCATCTTCCATGGAAGTCGATGGGCCTACTTGAACTCACGGCGCTGCCCAGCCTGAAAAAAGATGTTTGGCTGCCAAGCCTCGAGCGCGCCGATGCGCTACTCGTACAAGGTGGAGATTGCCAATACCTCTGCGGCTGGATGGAACGTTCGGGTTTAGCCGCGATGCTACCCGCACTTCTCGACAGACTTGTGTGGGTCGGGCAAAGCGCCGGCAGCATGATCATGTCGAGCCATGGAACCACTTTCGGCCAACACACGCTGCCCGCTGAAACTCCGAAATGTTTTGGTCTTTTGAAGTTTGCGATACTTCCTCATCTCGATTATCCGACATTCCCGGACAACTCCCTTGCGAAGCTCGAAGAAAAGGCTGCGACCCTACCGATGCCGTCGTATTTGATCGACGACGCGACCGCGCTCAAAGTGACCGGCGACGGCGACGTCGAAGTTATCTCTGAGGGAAACTGGAAGCTGATGCCGGGGGCACTGAACTCGTAGGCAAATGCGAATCCGGCAATCTGAAGCCGGTTCGCGGTTAAAAATTGACTGGTTTTGCGCCGCTGGCCCGTTTAGTAAGCAATGATCAAAGTGGACGAAAAAATTCATCGATTCAGTCGTTGACAGAGTTGGGTAAAATCTCGAATAGTCGCGTTTCGATTTGACGGGGTTCGCTAGCTCAGTTGGTAGAGCACATCCCTTTTAAGGATGGGGTCGATGGTTCAAGTCCATCGCGAGCCACCACTTTTTTCGGATCTTTTTTAGGGTCCTAGAATAAAGTCTCCCGTTAAAACGATCGTCTCAAGGTCCCCATCGTCTAGCGGCCTAGGACACTACCCTTTCACGGTAGATACACCGGTTCAAATCCGGTTGGGGACGCCAATCTGTTTTTAGAGTGGTTTGGTTCTTCGGTTCTTCGGTTCGGTTCTTCGGTTCTTCGGTTCTTCGGTTCTTCTCAGTTCATGGTGGGCGTGCGTCTAAAAGCGTTTAACAACAAGCATTTAGCAATCTCAGTCGGTAATTTTCGAACGACGTATATC
>JALHOI010000110.1 GCA_022843085.1 Pseudobdellovibrionaceae bacterium | reverse complement strand
GGGCTTCGATGTCACAATTATGAACTCCTGGACAGGTGATTCAGGTACGAGCACCGACCTTGAAATTCACGAGGGCTTCTACAGCCGAATGCTGACCGCCTTCGAGCTGACACTCACGTCCATCGAAGCCCCGTACGTGGGAGTTCTTGGAACAAGCCTCGGAGGTCTTTACGCCGCAGTCGCCGCCGCAAAGTTTGAACGTCTCGACGGCGTGTTTCTGATCGCGACGGGCGCGCCAATCGTTGACGTCATCGTTAACTCGGATCAAGAGGCGATGCGAAAGTTGGCTGAAACGCGTCGAACAAGATTTGGGATTGTCGACGACCAAGACTATACGTCGAAGCTTGCCGGCAAGTTCACGCTTGAGCCGATGTCGCAGCCGCCGCTTCAAAAGAAAAAAGATTTTGGCATGGTCATCGCCGAGGAAGACACGACTGTCCCAACATACTACCAGCGTCTGCTTCGTGATTATCTCCGGCCGCGCATAGAGATCTCGCTTAAAAATGCGCACTTCTGGGCGATCGTAAACACATGGCTGTATCACGACGACGATATCGTCGAGTTTTTTCTTGAAAGTTCAAAGAGCTAGCTCCGTTCTGGCCCTCCAGGCTCTGTCATTGGTACGCCCTCCAGGCTCTGTCATTGGTACGCCCTCCAGGCTCTGTCATTGGTACGCCCTCCAGGCGTAACAAAAATCTCTTCATTTCTAGGCCGCCGGCGTAGCCGGTGAGTTGGCCGCCTGATCCGACGACGCGATGGCAGGGCAGCACAATCCAGAGTGGGTTTTTTGCATTTGTTCCACCGACGGCCCGGGTCGCCTTGGGCCGGCCGACCAGCGTCGCGTGTTGCTTGTACGAATATGTTTCTCCATACGGAATAGTCGCAAGTGCGTGCCACACTTGCTTCTGAAAATCAGTTCCCTCTAAAAGATAGGGCAAATCGAATATTTTGCGCCGGCCGGCAAAATATTCGCGAAGTTGAATGACCGTCTTTGTCGTTACGGAATCGTGTTGTTCAGCGAGCTTGCACGAATTCGTCACCGCTTGGGGCCACGGCTTTCCAAGAGTAATCGAACGAAGGTGAAGACCGTCGCTCACGATGTAGGCAAGGCCCAGCGGCGTTTCAGTTGTGGCCAAGTTGAATTTCAATCGGTGATCCTCGGTTGTGAATTCGAAATTTAAGACTTCCATGAACGCGTAATCAATCCGCAGAGCGATAGCATGCCGGGCCGCTTTCGGACATTGTCATTTTTAAAATCACCGCTTATCGTTTTTCAATGGGTGAGCTTAAACTTTTGAAAATCGAGAAAGACGGAACCGTACAAGGTGTACCCGGCGAGGGTATCGTCGACGAAGTTCTATCGCAGGCGGCCCAAATGTATAAAAACACTGGTTATCAAGAACCGTGGCTAGGCTATTTGGCGATGCTTGATGGCAGCTGTGTCGGTAGTTGCGCATTCAAGTCTGCTCCTGAAGATGGCCGTGTCGAAATCGCCTGTTTCACTTTTCCTGAGTTTGAAGGTCGAGGTGTTGCGACGCAAATGACCCAAAGGCTGGTCGATCTCGCTCTTCAAGAGGATCGAGATCTTACGATCGCAGCGCAGACGCCGCCTGAAGTTGGAGCCCCTACGAAAGTTCTCGAAAAGCACGGTTTTGAACTGGTGGGCCTTGTAGGACATGAGCAAGACGGCGAAGTGTGGGAATGGGTTCTCAAGCGATCGTACCACTGATTCAACGCCGATCACTTGAACCTCAAGCTTGAGACTTAAACGTCAGATGTATCGTGCCCAAAGACCCGTCGATACTTGACGAGAACCCAATCTTGGAATCGATCGACGAAAATATGAGCGGCGGGAATCACAACCAGCGTCAGCAGAGTCGAACTAATCGTTCCACCGATGACGACGATCCCTAGGCTAGTTCTCGATTTCGACGCTTCGTTAAGACCAATCGCGACCGGAATCATGCCGGCGATGAGTGCGAGGCTTGTCATCAGAATGGGGCGAAGCCTGGTCTCGCCAGCTTTTAGCAATGACTCGATTCGATTCATGCCTTCTTTGTGTTTCTCGACCGCGAAGTCGATTAGGAGGATCGAATTCTTGGTTGCGAGACCCATCAGCATTACGCATCCGATCATCGAAAATAGATCGAAGCTTGAGCGGGTCACAGCGAGTGCGAGAAAAGCTCCGCACGCCGCGAGCGGTATGACGAGCATAATTGTGAACGGCGTCAAGAATGATCCGAAGAGACTAGCTAAAACCAAATAAATGAACATCATCCCGAGACCTAGCGAAACGAGCATGTTCGTCATGAGTTCAGAAAATCGTTCGGCTTCGCCGACAAAATTGTAAGTGATGCCCGGCGGTGGCTTGAGCTCGCCTTTGAAGAGGCCACTAAGTTCTTTAATCGCTCCGCCGATTCCGGCGCCGCCCGGTACGAGATCCGCCGAAATTTGAATGTAACGGGTGCGATTCTCGCGAAGAATAGTCGTTGGTCCCTTCACTTCAACCAGCTTTGCAACATTCGATAAAGGCACAAGTCTTTGACTGAGGTTGGGAATCCTCATTTCTTCAAAGTCTGTTTGCAAACTGCGCTGATCTTCTTTGAGTCGAACTCGCACATCGTAATCGACTCCTTTTTCGCGATAAATGGCAGGGGTTCGTCCTTCAATTTGTGTGCGTAACTCTTGGCCGAGATTGGCCATCGTGACTTCCGAAATCGCCGCGATTTCGGGCTTCAAAATCACTTGGTATTCGGGCCGAGCCGCACGATGGGTGGTGTCGGCTTGGCGCAAGGCCGGCATCTTCGCGACGCGATCTAGAACTTTTTCTGAAAAGGGAACCAGTGTTTCAAGGTCTTGTCCGCTGATGTTCAGATTGAATGCGCGTCCGCCTTGAGATGGCTGATCAGTGACAATCGGTTTGTAAGACGCGAAGCTTTTAAGCCCTTCACGAATCTTGTCTTTCATCTCGGTTGTGTTTTCTTTGCGACTCTTCGATTTAGTCAGGCGGATGTAGATATTTGATTTGTTACTTTCGCCCTGACCGCTGCCGATCGTGGTTAACAAATGTTCGACTTGCGGATGGGTGCGCAAGTTGGCTTCGATGCTCTTGGCAACTTCGTCGGTTGCGTCGAGGCTTGAACCTGCCGGGGTTTCGAATTGAACAAAGAACTCGCCATTGTCTTGAGCAGACATGAAGGTGAAAGGAACGGTCGTCGCAATGACAATCGAAAGTACGAAAATTCCGATCGACCCGCCGATAGTTTTCAGGGGATGCGTGAGTGCCCAGCGCAGGATTTTGACGTATCGAACTTCAAGCCGTGTTTGGAAGCGATCAAACCACTTGAGCATGCGATCATTGCCCCGCGCGAACCAGTTCGTCGCCGGTGAAGCTACGTGCGAGCCAATTCCGCCCGCGTAGGCCGAGAGAGCGGGTGCCACAAACAAGCCGTCAAAAAGACTAACGAGCATCGCGAAACAAACCGTAAGTCCAAACTCTTTAAAAAACTGTCCGACGATACCGTCGAGATTTCCGATCGGGCCAAAGACCGCAAGAATCGTCGCCGTTGTTGCGATAACAGCGAGAGTGACTTCTTCAGTTCCGACAATCGATGCTTGCTTGGGCGAAAGACCCGCTTCGAGTTTTCGAAAAATGTTCTCGCGAACGACGATGGCATCATCGACCAGCAAGCCGATGACCAAACTCAGCGCCAATAAACTCATGATGTTGATCGAAAATCCGAACAGAGACATAAAAATGAACGCGCCCAAAAGTGAGTTCGGCAGCGCAAAGCCCGTGATGAGTGTCGACTTAAGGCTGCCGAGAAAGAAGTAGACGACGAGGATCGTAAGCACAGTACCGAAGAAAATCGACTCATAGACGTCCGCCACGTTTGCACGAATTTTCCTCGTCGTATCGTTAACAAGCTCGAGCTCGGCCTTAACCCCCTGAGCCAAAAGATCCGCGTTGATCTTCGCAATTTGAGCAATCACTTGGTCGGCGACCTTGACCGAGTTTGCTCCAGATTGGCGATAGATATTAAAAAGAATTGTTTTGGTGCCGTCGTACCGGGTTCGCGAAGTTTCGTCTTGAAGCGAATCGGTGATCGTGCCGAGTTTGCCTATCGTTACTGGGTAGCTAATGTCGGCGACCCTCAAGACCGAGTTTGCGATTTCAGGTAGAGATTTGTACTCGGCCATCGTTCGATATGTGTATTCGACAGTCGGTGAGGTTGTTTTGCCGATCGGTACGTTGCGACCGGCAGAAGAGAGTGCATTCGCAACAGACGTCGCCGACATATCGGCGTTGATCAGCTTATTGCGATCGAGCTCGACATGAATTTCTCGCTTGCGACCGCCAATAATGTCGACCTGTCCGACCTGCTCAACCTGTTCAAACAGTGGTGAGATTCGTTCTTTGGCAAGATCGTAGAGCGCGGCGTCGGCCATTTCAGACTTCAAGGCGACACCAAGAATCGGCGAGTCCGACGCGCTGATCTTTCGAGTGATCGGGGCATCGACGTCATCGGGTAAAAATTTGATCGAGTTCGAAACTTTCGCGCGAACTTGTTGTTCAGCGTAGTCGAGATCCGACTTTAAATCGAACTCGACGATGACAAGGCTAAAGCCTTCGCGATTCTGCGAAGAAATTTTCTTCACGCCCGCAATCGATGAAACCTGATCTTCAAGAATTCTCGAGATTCCGGTTTCGACTTCTTGGGGCCCCGCGCCGGGGTACGTGGTCGCAACAATGATCGTCGGAAAATTAACGTCGGGATAGAGATCGATCGGAAGGCGCTTCAGTGCAAGTGCACCGAGGGCCATCACAAGAATTGCTATGCTGGCGATAAAGATAGGCCGACGAACGGCGAGGCGGGCTGGGCTCATGGCCTCGGAATAGACTATGCTCGCGCGTTAACAGCAAGACTCGAGGCGCCGCGACGGAACTAGCGTCGCGTCGCCGCACCTTGTGCGGCGGTACCTTGTGCGCCGTTGACGGCGCCTTCAGCGACAAACTTCGCGTCGGCACAGGTGATGGCGAGGCTCGATAAGACTTGAAGCTCGGTGCCGAAGTCTTTTGCGTTATCCAGGCGATCGCGCATACCTGATGAACTCGCTCCGACGTCGTCGCCCTTGCCAATGATGTCGTTCAGGCCTTTAAAACTGGCTTCCCGAAGAGCTTGAGTCTTCGCAGATTTTCGAATTTGGTCGATGGCGGCGAGGTCAGTTTTAACAATGTTGTCATCGCGTCTTTTCCTCTCGCTTTCTTCCATCATTTTGTTGGGATCAAGCGCATTAGCGAGAAACGTCGCGTAGTCAGAGCATTGCGCCCCGAGAGTCTTAATTCGGTCTTTCACGCCTTGATCGACCTGTTTTCCCCAATCGGTCACAAGCCCGAGTTTCGCGCCATGTATACTCATATTGCGTTTAAATTTTTCGCAGTAGAGCAGCGAGGCCGTCGCGCATCGAAGTGTCGCGTCGGTTTCTCCTTTACACTCGGTTCGCGAACGAAGCCCGTTTTTGAAATACGTTGTCGTGACCGCACTTAACTTGTTCTCGGTGAGGTCGACTTCGGTCAGTCGCCATACGTTTGGTGAATCTTTGAGACCCGCATTACCGTAACTTGCGGCCAAAGTTTCTTTCCCGTTCTGCCACTCAAGCAAGGTCGACCCATCTTTTAGTTTCGTCGTAGCAGTTGCGGGTCGATCATTCAGAGCATTAATAGCGCCGAGCGAAACATTGTAGAGGCTTTTACGAACGATCTCGGTTTGAACCGTGCTGTCAGAGGGGCCTGTGTTCGCGGCACTTGCTTGTGAAATCTGAAGAACGACAAAACCGACCGCCAACGCCGAATACCACCGAACCATAATAAGCCTCCAACGCCTTCAGATTAGAAGAGCTCGTGTCGGCTGTCTGCACGACCAGCCGTCGGTCGGGTCTGGTGCGCTGCGGTTTTCACTTTCTCTCAATCTATCTAGAATCGGGTAATATGAAGAAACTCAAAGTACTGATTCTGGGCGGGAACAGATTTTTTGGTCGCCATCTCGCCCGCGAGTTAGTTGCACGTGGGCTCGATGTGACGCTGCTCAACCGCGGGCGCATCGACGATGGGCTTGACCGAACGGTCGCGCGGCTCAAAGCTGACCGATCAAATTCTGACGAGCTTTCGGCCGTCTTGGGTACTAAGACTTGGGACATTGTCTTTGACCAGATTTGTTTCAACGGTACGGATGCGGCCGCGCTGGCAAAAATATTAGAGGGTAAAACCTAACGCCTCATCTTCACCAGCACCCAGTCGGTTTACGATATGGGTCTTGGGTTGCGCGAGGAAGACTTTAACGCAACGACTTACGTCCCGCGTGAGCCGCGGGTCCAGTCGTACCAAGAACAAAAGCGCGAGGCAGAAGCGGTCTACGCCCAGCACCCCGCGCTTCATGTCGCTACGGTTCGAATTCCCATAATACTCGGACTTGACGACTATACCGGTAGGCTGAAGTGGCACATCGAGAAATCGCTTCGCGGTCAGGAAATTGACTTACCGAACGCGACGGCGCGTCTCAATTTCTTGCGCTCCGATTTCGCCGGACGGCTGATCGCCGAGCTTGCGATGACAAGTTTTTCGGGACCAATTAATTTTGCGAGTCCCGGTGAGATTTCAGTGCGCGAAATTCTAAATACCGTCGAACAATCAACCGGCCGACCGATTAAGTTTAAAGAACGAGCGGAGGCTTCACCTTTTGGTGTCCAGTCAGACTGGACGATGAACTTAAGTCAAATGAACAAGCTCGGCCTCAGCGCGCCGCCTTTGATGTCGTGGCTTCCAGAACTTGTTCAAGAGCTTACAGAAGCCTCGAGAAGGAATCTGGACATGGACTGAGAAACACTTGGCCGTGAATTTCGATTTCAGTGCAGTGTAAGTAAAGTCGCTCGTCGCCGTACAACTCAAACATTCGCAAATTGTATTTTCGGTCGCCGTACCGCGCGTCGCCGACTAAGGCGTGGCCAGCCATTGCCGCATGTTTTCGAATCTGATGTTGTCGACCTGTGATAAGGTCGAATTCACAACTCGTGAAAAATTTCGATCGGCCTAAGACCTTGTAATTCGTCGTGCAGGGGACTCGGGTTGACGCGAGCCCTGCGGGGTTCACGCGTCCTTCTGCTTTGTCGGAGAGTGGTTGCTCCCAAATCGCGCCGTCGTGTTTGATGCTTCCGCGCAGGATACCGCGATAAACTTTTCGGACTGCTCGAGTCTGAAACTCATTTGCGTATTTCGCTGCCGCCGCTTCGCTGCGCGCAAAAATTTGCACGCCACTCGTTTCTTTATCCAGCCGATGCACCGGAAATATTCGATTGGCGTCATCGGGCAGCTGGTGCCGTAGCACAGCCATCAAATTAGTTGCATCCTCGGTGTTGTGAATCGAAATCCCAGTCGGTTTATCAACGGCGATGATGTCACCACTTTTAAAGAGAACAGGGATTTCGATCGACATAACTAAGATTTAAACGGAAGTGGGCCGAGGTAATCGCTTTTGCCAATTTCGACGCCGTTGTGACGAAGAATTGAATAAGCGGTTGTGATGTGAAAATAAAAATTTGGCACTGTATGTTGAACGATGTACTCAACTCCGCTTAAAGTTTTACCTTCCCAACGCGGCGTCGTCACGCGGCGAGCGTCGACGCCTTCAAAATCCTTCGATGTCAGCGTTTGCAGAAACTGAATTGTCGATTCGACGCGAGCTTTGATTTCAGTCAACGTTTTCTCGGTGTCTGGATGCTCCGGTGCAGATTTTCCCGTTGCGCGAGCGACTCCGAATTTTGCCGAGTCGCAAGCGATCTGAATCTGCCGAGTAAAATCAAGCTGATCTGGTGCCAGTCGTGCGTGTAGCAGCACACCGACGTCGAACTTTTTTGCGGTTGCATGGGCCGCTGCCTTGTCGAGAATCAGATTCATGTTTTTCAAAGTTTTAATAAACTGGGGCACGGTCATCTCAAATGTCACGGGGACCTCCTGGCTGTGTGCACACCGTGTAGCAGACAGGCTTGAAAGGCAAGCGCGTCGCGGCGACGCGGCGTACTTACAATTAACTTTTGTGTTCGAAATAAAGCAGGTCGATGAAGATTGATGAAGCAAGCACTAAGCTGCGTTCGTCGGGATTTAGGGCTGGATCTGTGTACTCGATCATGAAGACGTCTTTATCAGTGAAGGCTTCACTGAAAAGACCAGACCATTTTTTCTGAACGACAGCAACTTGCCGACTTTGGCGCATAAATGCGAATGTCCAGAACCGTAAAAGGGGTGACGAAACTTCAAGAAGAACGCGACCCTGTTCATTTTCAACATCAAATTTTTTGGTGAAAACAGAAAATCGTTTTTGGATCGCGCCAATGAAACGTCCGTCAGAATTGCGTACCTCAATCCGCTGAAAAAACCATCGAAATGGATGGTGAGCGATCATTTGGATCTGTCGGTCGGGCGACAAGAAATGAACTTCGAACGTTCGCCAGTGCCCCAAGTACTGTCGGACGATAAATCCAAAAATGCCTTTACCTTGTTCGGCAGCAAAAAGTACGGGACGCATTTCGCTGTCAAGAATCTGGTATTTGTTTCTCGTTTCGTAGCCGAAAAGTTCGGCGATCTCTCGCACTTGATGGACGAAAAGTTGTCGATGTTTGACTAATTCGAGGTCTGCCATGCGGGCTATTTGGCAACGAGCAATTCATG
>JALHOI010000109.1 GCA_022843085.1 Pseudobdellovibrionaceae bacterium | reverse complement strand
GTAGTCGGCCCTGCGGAAAGCCAAGTCGCTTTGACTGACGCGACTCCGAAAGGGACTCGAATTCCTGCCAGCGCCAAAGTCGCGTTTTCGCTTTCCAAGAGTACGACTCCGGTGGTTGCAGCAACGGATCACAGCGTCGTTTCGGGGAAATGGTGGTTTGGATTCGGCGCCGAAATCGAGTCTTTGGGGGCTGAAGCTGCGGCGCCTCAATACGAGTCGAAAGTGTTCAAAGTTAACAGCGCACCGTTCGCGTATGCTTCTGGTGGCAATGATTTAATGACTTTTCATGCCGCGTTCGGCAGCGGCCGTTCTGAAAGCGAAACACTCGGTTTTTTTGACCTTCAGGGGACTTATGCGATCTATCAGCTGGGCGGGGCGCAATCGGCCTGGACGATCGCAGCGGGAGCACGACTGTTTTTCATTCAGGTAACACCGAATCCGCAAACACTGTCGGCGCTCGAATCGACAACTATTGTTTCACCCATCGCCGAGCTTAAGTATCAGTACGTACCACGGGGTCGCATCCGCCTTGTCGGCCTTGGAGAAATATTTTGGCCGATCTACACGAACGGTGCTGCAATCGGTGCTTTGCCGTTCGCGTTTGGCGCCGGCGTTGGCGGTGGTCTGCAGCTCGCGCTGACGTCTAAGTTCGGCATGGAAGTTTCGGGAAAAGTCCGATACTTGCGTCGACCGATCGATGGCCAAAGCGGTGTGCAAGAACGGCAGTCGATTCTACGTGCGGGTCTGATTTTTTCGTTCTAATGAAACGTTATGTCGTCGGCTAATTACAAGACCTCGCGAGATCTTTTTCTGACTCACCACTGGCTTCGTTACGTCAGCTATGATCAAGCTCGTGACGAAGGCTTTCGCTGCGGTCGCCTCATTCACAAGACGGATGAGTCGATTCGTTTGTTGATTCAGGATAGCCCGGAAGAAGTCACAGTTGTTTCATGGTCCAAGACATCGCTTCGCGAGCCCCGGGCGGCCGAAAGTGCGCCTTCTGTTCATGAAGTTCTGGCGATTGGTGATTGGGTCGGCGTGAACCATCTGGGCGAAGCTATTCTCTACGCGGCCTGCGGTGCCTACATGACGACACCGAACGCTCTAACCTGCTTACAGTCAGGCGAACAGATAAGGTCGCGCGCGCACGCGTGGGCTGATTTTTTGACGAGAGTGCGTAATTTTTTTGAATCTCATTCATTTCTAGAAATGACGACACCCTCGCTAGCGCCTTCACCAGGTACCGAACCTTTTCTTGATCCCCTATCGGTCGTGATTGAAAGCGATGGTTTAAATTTAGAAAAATATTTGATTACGTCGCCAGAGTTTCATCTGAAAAAAGCTTTGGCGGCAGGACTTCCCAGAATTTTCGAGATTGCGAAGTGTTATCGCAACCGCGAGGGTGGCCCACATCACCGCGTCGAATTTCACATGCTCGAGTGGTATCGGTCGTTTGCTTCGCTTCACGAAATTTCGCAGGACGTTGTGAATCTGATTGGTTTTCTGAGTCCCGAGACACGCATGAGGTTCACAACGATGCCTGAACTCTTCAAGAGGCAAATCGATATCGAGTTGTCACCTGCGATGTCTCGAGACGAGCTAAATCATGCCGCCGCTTTTCGGGGCGTCCGAACAACCTCTGATGACAGCTTCAACGACATCTTTCACCGAATTTTTCTTGAAAGAATCGAGCCCCATTTAAGCGAAATTTCGAGCGATGAACCTCTTCTCATTTCGGACTACCCGCCGTCGATGGCAGCGCTTGCTCGAATCGGCTCAAACGGCTACGCCGATCGATTCGAAGTCTATTGGAGAGGCCTCGAGATTTGTAACGCATTTCACGAACTCAATGATCCAGTAGAAAATAGACGACGATTTGAAAGTGACAACGCCGAGCGCGAGTATTCGGGCCGCAAAAGAGTTCCGCTCGATGAAGAACTTTTGTTATGTTTTGATCTAGGCTTACCTCCGGCCGGTGGCATCGCTCTGGGACTTGAGCGACTGTTTATGGTCATCCACGATCTGTCTGAGATTTCGAAAGTTCGACCTTTTCTGTCTTAGTGTCGAACGAGATCCCGACCTCGGGCCAGACTCAGACTGCTCAAGCGGGTGGTTCTTCTCGTCGAGTGACGCTTCGTGCATCCTTAAAAAATGCTAAGCGTGAAGACTCTGCGAGACAATCTAATGCCCCTTTCACCTCAAGCCGCCATCGATCATTGGTTGCGCGTGTATGAAAAATTCGGTGATAGCCCTGACTTTGAAAACCCGCGAGTCAGTCTGACGATGCGTTCGGGCGCACAATTTGGTGGCTACCTGGTGAATGGCGGCACCGCGCCGGGTTCAAAAGATCGGCATCTGATCGTCAGCCTTTTGCTGAAAACAGACACCGACCACGCGCGTGACATCGTCTACTTGAACTTCAACGATATCGAATCGATTGCATTTTACGATATTGATCACGTTCTTCAGTATCTCGCTCGAAAGTAGCTATCGACTACTGTACGTGCGCAACGTATTCGCATTCAGTCAGACGCAACTCCTCAACGTAAGATGCGTTGGTCGCTGAGACCAGGTACCCACTCGTGCCGTTGACCTGAAACGTTGAGGTCAAAAGATTCGGTTCGTTCGGAAGCGTCTGTGCATACTGGTAGGTCTTAAGATCCGAAGGATCAAATTCGGCCGGAAGTGTTTGCGTGGGCAGATAGAGGAGACCCACGTCGTTGGCATCGAACAGCCCGACGGTCAGTGTGATATGCGGCATCAAGCGACCCTCGTAAGTTGCTTCCCCCATGACAACGACTTTTGCAGTCGCAGACGGAAAAGTTGGATCTATCGATTCTGCCGCGCAGCTGAGGATCGGATACATATTCACTTCACCGCCACCAATGGCGCCTCCGCGCGCCGAAGCTTCTGAAGCCGAAACAACACTCGCAACAACGACACTCGATAACAAACTTACTAAACGACTGAATTTCATAAATTCCCCCTTATTCAAACTTAAATGGCTAGATCCTGTTGATTCCAACCGAAGACCACCTCGGTCTGAAAACAGTTATGCAGCGAGATGATGAAAAAAAATAGATGAACGTACTCGTTGTTTCATCGTACTAAAGAGTTTTTCTCTTCGTTTGGGAGGCAATCTTCTTGAAAACACGCGGCAGACGGACCCGGGTCAATTCGAAAAATCTAGAGCCCCGCGACGTTTTTACCTACAGAAATTACGCGGCATTTGTACGTGATAGGATCGACGACGAGCGAGCAGAGCGCGGACGGGGAATTACGCGATCCTTGGCCGAGGCTGCGGCCGTTCATACGACCTTCATTTCGCAAGTTATCAACGAGAAGGCGGCCTTTTCGATCGAACAGGCGCTCGCATTTTGTCGTTTCTTTCGACTGAGTGCGGCAGAAACCGAATTCTTTGTCGAGCTGGTGGGGTTCGCCCGTGCGGGCACGCCTGAGGCGCGAATTTTTTTTGAAAAGAGAATAGCGAAACTACAGAAAGCGCATTCAGATTTGAAGTCACGATGGTCGGACCGCAATCAAACACTTGGAACCGAAGAGGCGGCCTACTTCGGATCCTGGACGACCCAAGTTGTTCACGCGGCTTTGCAGCTTAAAGAGTGCAGCACGGTCGAGGGGCTAACATCTTATTTGGGTTTTTCTGAAAGAGACGTTCAGTTTTCGCTCGAGATGTTGCGCGACATGAACCTCGCTAAACTCGTACATCGAGAGCGCGATTCGACTTGGTCGACGACGACTCGATTTTTACACCTCGGTAAGGACTCGCCGATGATCCGGTACTTTCACTTGCAGTGGCGAAACAGGGTCACCCAAGAGTTTTTAAGCCCGTCTCCAACCGAGGGTTTTCACTATTCGGGCGCGCTTACGTTTTCAAAAAACGATGCTCCAGCGGTGAAAGCGATCTTAATCGAGGCCTTAGACCGGATTATGAAAACAATCGAACCATCGGCAGCCGAAGACGTTTACGGACTTAACTTGGATTTGTTTTCGCTGGAATTTCATTCGCGTTTAAAGTCCGTGCGTACTTCGGCAAATTAGGTCGACTCGAGTCGAGTCGCGGATCATCCACGTTGTTTTCGGTTCAAGATTACGTGACGATACAGCTTCGTGATGCGAATTCTATCGAATCAAGCTTGGCCGTCTTTGCTTAATCTTCTGATTCTTGCGGTCGCTATATTCTCCTTTTCTTATCCGACACTCTTGGTACTGGCGGGGTTGCAGCTGCTAATTTTTGGCTTTTCCGTTCTGCGGTATCGAAAAGCGAAGTCGCGATTCGATCTCGGTTTTGCCGATCACGAGCGCACACAAGCCAGCCCGACCACGACCATCGAGCAGATGCGGGGCGTTCTCACATCGGCAAACACGAAGATTCAGCGACACAAAGCAAAAGTGTCAGAACTCACCGACAGCCTTGATGAAATTTCCGCAGTTTTGGCTGAGGTTTCGAAGACCACGAAGATGACCTTGGCTCATACCGATCAAATTCGCGGAGCTGTCGAGCGGGGGCTTGAGAGCAGCAAGCGTCTTTCGAGTTCGATGGCGGCCATTGAACTTTCTCAAGCTGGCCTAACGGCTATCTCAACAATCATTCTTGAAATCTGGGAGAAGACGAAGACGATTCATCTCATCGTTCGCAAAACCGAACTTCTCTCATTCAATGCCTCGATTGAAGCGGCGAGGGCCGGGCAGGCGGGACGCGGGTTTTCGGTCATCGCTAATGAGGTTCACAGCTTGGCAAATTTAAGCGGCGCGGCAGCGCGTGAGATTGAAGCGCTCATTGAGCAGAGCTTGGCGAAGGTCAATGTGACTGTCGGTGAAGTTGAGGGCAAGATCGTAACGTCGAGACTCGCTGCCAGCGACTGTGACTCGTGTATGAACGAAATTGACTTGATGACTTCGGACCTTGTTCCTCTCATTTCTGCGGTCAACACGGCAGCGGTGACGCAAGAAATGGCGATGTCGGGTATGAGTCAGACGCTTGAAGCGATCGGTGAGACCACGACTGAATCTGTTGAAGACTGGACACGCATCTCAACATCGATGAATATAATTGAGAAATCTTTTTCTGAATTGCACGCGAGTAGCTCAAACTTGCAAACTCTTAAGGAGTCCATGTGAAAGTTCCGTCAGCAAATGATCCTCGTTGGGCGAAACTGCTTCTGCAAGGAGGCCAGCAAAGTTTCGAATTCTTAGCCCTGAATATGGTCTTTACTCGCGTCGTCATCGCGGCCAAGCGAGACACCTCGAAAGAAAATCTTTCGAAACTGACGCAAGAACTTCGAGAAGTCTTCGAGAAAAATGCGCACAACGCAAAGGTTGTGAAAGATCTTGAACGCATTTTCTCGGCGGGAGGAAATTAGCATGAAACTCATTTCAGGTGTTTTGGATTTCGACCATGTTGTTGCGGCTATTCAGAAGGGCCAAAGATTAGTGATTTCGGCCGACGAGAGCCTCTTGTCCAAGCTGCCGAAAGGCAATTGGCTGGGTGGCACGACACCGTATTTCATGGCCGCAAGTGGGGGCACCTTCTCAAAAGACCGAGCTTTTGTTCAAGAGTTGTCGCCGATGGCAACAGACCTTCGATTTTCTTGGTATTCAGACGCCACGATCTCGTCGGTGTACAACGATGCAAGTGAAAATGGATTCTCGTTCATTTTGATTCCGGCTTTCGCAAAAATTCACCTCACGTTCGGCCTGAAGGCTCCTGAATTCGGAAACTTCGGTGTTCGCCCACTCGTTGGTTGGGTCGCGGGAACACAGCTCGAAAATCTCGGCGTCGTTGCTGCGAAAGTTTATAACGGTCAAACACTCGAGTCGAAAAGTGATGAGGCCATCGTTCTGCACGCCACGCTTCCTGAATCTCATTTTGCCGACGTCAACATCGTCAATATCTTCGAGACATCGAATTCCCAAGACGAGCTCGAGTTTTTGACTGACGGTTTCGAGGTTGAGCGCGTGAAAGTTAGCGGAAAGCAACGAGACTTCGCCGGCTACATCGCAGAGAAGAAAGCTGATATTCGGTGGCCGCTTGTTGGCGATTATGGCGGAGCTAGCGTGAACTTAAGCTTTGCAGGTATCGACGGTGGGAAGGTCAAACTTCTTGCTCCGGTGTTCGCGGGTGTCAAGTATCGTCTGGCTTCACCTGCGGGTGATTACAACGCGTACCTCAAAGCGTTTCAGGCCAAGATGTCCGGATTCGAGAAACAAGAAGTCGGCTTTTCCTGCAACTGCGTTTTGAATTACAAACACGGCGATCTTCACGGAAAAATTATTCCGGAGTTACATGGACCCTTTGTTTTTGGTGAGATTGCGTACCAGTTACTAAATCAAACTGCTGTCGTCATGACAATCTGCCCGAGATAGGGTGAAATTCGTCGGCGCGTCTCGCGCCGACGAGCGTTTGCTGATCTGTTAGGTAGCCCAACCGAAAGCCCAATGTTAGCCGTGAGATATCGACACCGAATTGGTCTTGAAGTCGGTTGGTAACGTCAGCGACTCTGCGCGCCGAAGAGGGATCAATGTTGAGTGCGGCCTCGTTAGACCAGTGGCTTAATGCGATGAGAGGAAGCCCTAAAGGTTGCATGGCGATTTTTCGACGATGTGCTTCGAGCCACAGATGCTGGAAACATGAGCCGAAATCCCAGTAGTCCGCGAGCGAATTACCATTGGTGCTCTTAAATTCAATGAAGCCGACTTGATCGCTGTCACGCACGAAGCTCGAGATTGCTCGGTGAACGGCGACAACGTGAAAACCGTGCTTTACCAAGACTCGCAGCACGGGCCACACTTTCAAGGCTCGCAACATCTGCTGCTCGACCCAAGAAATTCCAAGCTGATCGCCCGCGATTTTATCATGACTTATGCTTATCTCTCGGCCGAAAGAGATTTCCTGAAGTAACTCGTCGAGCAATTGTTCATGCTGCCATCGAAGTCTTTCAAGAGGTCGCAAAATTGAGATCAGATTTTCTTTTGCTGGCTGCGTGGACGACGAGTACATGGATATTTTCAAGGTCGGATAGAGCTTAACGATTGAGCTCAAAGCCTGAAGATTTGTTTTCGAAATCGACTGCTTCGAATAGGGGGCGCGATGTGTTCGTCGGCCTAAAATTTCGGCGTTGGAGTAGGCGCCGCTTGCATCAGAGTTCGCTTGAAACTCAAGTTCAGCGACACTGTTCGCGAGGGGTTCGCCGGCTGTAAGTCGTCTTGCGACAAGCCCGTAACCGTCATTGGCCGCGGCGGCCACGAGCGAGTATCCGAGGCCCGCGAGGGCGATGATTGAAGGAATGGACTCAACGTCCATCAGCGTTCTTGAGTCAGCGGATGGATCACGCAGTGAAAGTCGAATCAAAACTCGATTCTCCGAAGCTTCCACTTCAGCGCGCCAGTTTTGCGCATTGCCCCCAGAGGGTGCCCACCGTGCGATTTTAAGCCAACTTTGGGCTCTGTCCTTCATAGTTTCACAGCCGATCTAGAAGACTGTCGAGCTTCTCGAGTGGATCGCTCGCGAGCGCGAGTCGCTGCAAGGGTTCGATGTTTTTTCTCGTCAGTGAGTCTTCGATCAGTGCTTTGATTCGATCGGCGAGGTCGACCTTACTCACGTGGCTCGCGCGAATAAAATCACCGATGGCTGCGTGGCGAACGCAGGCCATCATCAAAAATTGGTCAAGGTTCGACGGAACCCCAAGATAAGGGACGCCCTCTCGCAGTGCCATGTACGCGGCCGGACTTCCCCCGTTGCCGATGACGAGAGAGGCGAATTTGAAGGCCGCCGCATTCGGAATGAGTGCAGAAGCAAAACGTCTCGAGCAGCTTGTGACTCCGACCGGAACTTCACCGATGAGCATCGTGTAGACCGGCAGTTGAGACAGGGCACTGAGAATTTGTGGAAGCACGCGAATGTCACCCGAACTCCCAAGCGACACGCAGACCCAAGGCTTATCGTGGGGAAGAGTACTCCACCAGCTCGGTAGCTCTAGATTTGGACTCCAGTGAATCGGACCGGCAAAGAGATGCGAGTCAGGACGCTGGTCGTTCAGCGGAATCAGCTCAGCCAGATCGCTGAAAAGTACATAATCAGCATCGAGGTAAAAGTCGCGGATCTCGTCCCCCGGTGGCCTGCGGCCGTGCAGTTTCGTTATTTGCAAAAGACTCTTCGCCTGTGTCCGAAAAGCTTTGGGCGCCGCGAAATCAAAAACCAACTGACCTAAGCTAGTTCCAAGCCATTTAACGTGCGGAAGTTCAGGCACCGGAAGTTTCAGCGCAAAATCTCGGCTCCAGTACGCATTGATGATTTGGATGTAGGGGACTTCGGCGAGTCGCGCACTCACCGACAGTGAAAGCCTGAAATCGCCGATGACCACGTCGGGTTTAAATTCCCGAAGAGCCGCTGTGTCGTCGCGAACATAATCCCGCAAAGTATCGAAAGAATATGGAAAGACGCCAAGCTGAAGTGACCTGAGAAAGCTTGCCGAACTTATTGAGAAGAGCGGCACACGAGAGAACGGCAACGAGCCGATCAATCGATCGAACCGAGAGTCGGCGGCCAACCGAACCTCGTGTCCCTTTGAATGCAGGTGCATCGCTAGAGGGATCAAACGGCCGATATGGGCCAAAGTGACGGTTTCGGCCATCAGGAGTGCTCGCATCCGCCTTTTAGCCACTAAGACTTGTTGATTTCTTCTTTAAGTTCTTTGCCGACTTTAAAAAACGGCA
>JALHOI010000108.1 GCA_022843085.1 Pseudobdellovibrionaceae bacterium | reverse complement strand
TGCCGAAGCTTACGGCTTCGCGCGATTCACTTTCTGACACGTAAATGGGCGTGAACGGAAAATACGAAAGCAGTCGATCGATCAAAAGTTTGAGGCGTCCTTGAAGCGACGGATCGCGGTGAATGCCGTGAAACGTATGAAGAACGGGGACACCGGTCATAAAACCAAGCAGGCGCGAGAAAATTCCGGCGCCTCGGCCGTGCGAATGAATGACGTCGACGCGAGACCTGCGGACCGCGCGCAGCAACCGAAAAAATGCTGAAATCGAAAACGAGCGCGGCGGAATTTCGAAAAACTTTTTTGTGAAGGTGTGAAACTGCGCTGCGTAGGGCTCTTGTTCGGGCGAGGCGATGTAGAACTCAAAGCTGCTGTTCGAGAACGCGCGAAGCAAATCAAGAATGTGCCGGGGGCCGCCGCCGTGATCGGCGCGCGCGGTGATGAGCAAAACTCGTAGGCGATCGGCGGAACCGTCCGAGCGCACAAGCGAACTTAAGTCGCGCGGCACACCCGTCGTTCGAAGGTCAGTAGGCATTGTCGTGAATGATGCCGTTTTTTACGGTGAGAAAAAGAATCTTGAAATCTAAAGCGATCGACCAGTTTCGGATGTAGTAGAGGTCGCATTCGATACGCTCTTTGAGTGGCGTATCACCGCGCCAGCCCATGACTTGTGCCCAACCGGTGATGCCGGCTTTTACTTTGTGGCGAAGCATGTAGGCAGGAATCTCTTGTCGAAATTTTTCTACGAAAAAGGGCTGCTCGGGGCGTGGCCCGACAAGACTCATCTCGCCGACCAGAACATTCCAAAGCTGCGGAAGTTCGTCGAGTGAGGTGCGGCGAAGAAAAGTTCCAAACGGAGTTCGTCGTGGATCATTGGCGATCGTCCAGCCTGGCTGCGCGGGCCCGGGCTTCATCGTTCGAAACTTCCACATCGTGAACAGTTCGCCATCAAGACCCATGCGCTCTTGCCCGAACAGAACCGGGCCTTGGCTTGTGCATTTCACAAGGGCCGCCAGCGTCAATAAGAACGGAGAAATCACGACCATACCAACCGCCGACAAAACGATGTCCATCAGGCGTTTGATCGCGAGATCAAAGGTCGAATAGTGCGGCTGGTTCAGCGATAAAATCGGAACGCCCGAAAAATCTTCGAGGCTTAAGCCCACAAGGGCAAAACTTTTTAAGTTTGGCAGCACGTATATGCTGGTGAGTTCGTCGTAGTGCTTTTTCAAAAAATCGTCGACTTTGTCTGAGGTGTCCGACGCATACGACACGACGTAGGCGTCGATGTCGGCTTCTTTTTGCATCGACGGAAGCGAGTCGAATTTTTTTATCATTCGGGTTTCGTCAAAATTTTCGCTCCAGGCCGGGCCGTCGTACCAGCCGATGACTTCGACACCGAGGCCCGGGTTTGTCGTGGTGACCCGCGCGTACTCGCGAAGGGCTTCGCCGGTGCCGACCATGACGATGCGACGCGAGTCTCCGTTGGCGTGCGACCAGTGCAGAACTTTTCTTAAGACCGAGCGTTCGATCAGAAAAAACAAAAGTGACACAAGCGTGTAGATCACAAGAGTCGCGCGCGAGACTCGGTTGGGTGCAAGGAAGTACATCAAGAAAATGAACGAGAAGATTGAGGCGAGGTTCGCTTTGATCGCCGATTCAAGGCTTTCTCCGCGGCCGCCCATGCGAAGTGACCGATACATGCCAAAGCGCGAATTCCAAGTGACCGTGAGCGCCGCCAGCACCAAACCGTAATGCCAGTAGTTGGCTGAAACCGGCGCGTTTTCGATGCCCGTGAGTTGCCGAATTTCGACGCTGGCTAGCCAAGCACAAAGTGCGAGTGCGGCTTCGAACAGCATGACCGGAATAGGGGTTAAAAAACGCTTCATAGTTTGAACGAATAGGCCTAACACCAACCACTGTGGGACTCCAAACCGAGACAGCGTGTGTGAATCGCCAGACGCGGCGCACAATGGTCAATTTAAGGCGGTATTGGATCGCCTACGATTTGATCTCGAGATCTAGCGGTTTCGCCGCCCAGGCGAAGCGGTGCTTATTGCTTAACCTCGCTCTTTCGGTTGCGGTCGCGTTGGGGGCGCTTCTTCCCGGTCGTCTCTTCGATTGCCTTTCGAGCGTTCGTGACCTCTTGTTCAGAGATGCATCGCGCTTGGTTGAGCGGAAAGCTTTTGTGGATTTTCATGCGCGATCAAATGACTTTCTAAGAAGATTTTTTCCAGACGGTTTTCGGTGCGAGGTTCTCTTCTTTACAGCTTCGTAAAAAGTCATTCACCAGCGTCTGGTACGGGACGTTGGCCTTTGCGGCCAGTCGCTTAAAGTAGTCGATAACGTCTGTATCCAAGCGAATCGTCACGCTCTTTTTAAGCTTAGCCGCATAAGGGTTGGGTCGAAGTTTCAGCTTTTTCAGGTCGTATTCTTTTCTCATTGGTTACCTCTTCTTTAGTGATTCGAAGTCTCGTCGCTCATTTTTGGTGGCTTTTCGTGCGCTTATGATTCGGATGCAGTCTTTTTCCTCTAGAAAATGTGCACAACGAAGAGCAATCTTTTGGAGAAGCTGTGGCCGATCAAGATTTGACGATGTTCATCGTCAGAATGATCCGGATCGAATGAGATTTTCGCTAGGTCGTCGAAGAAAACGCTTGAGGCTTCGTCGAAAGAAATGCCGTGCTTTTTTAGGTTTAAACTAGCCTTGCTGTTGCTCCACTCGAAACGCATGGCTAATTGTACATATCTTGTACATACAAGTCAATTGTCGACTTGATTGCGCCACGGTTCGAGCGGGCCAGGTCTACGAGTGTTTGGTCGTTGTATCGGCTGTTCAAATTGAGCTAATCGTAGGGAATGGCGTTCCTGGCAGAGGCTCAGTCGAAAAATACGGTCATTCTACACGATTGGCTGACAGGTTTCCGTGGCGGCGAGTGGATACTTGAGGCGCTGTGCGAAATGGTGCCCGAGGCGCCGGTGTTTACGCTTCTGCATGTGCCTGGATCGACCTCGCCGATCATTGAAGGTCACGCGATCGAGACGAGTTTCTTGAACCGCGTTCCGCAGATCGGTAAGCACTACCGAAAATTTCTGCCGCTGATGCCCAGCGCCGCCGAGTCGATGAAGATTCCGCGAGACACGCGCGTGATGATCTCGAGTCATCACTGTGTGATCAAAGGTGTTCCGAAACCAAATCAAGAAACCTTTCACTTGAGCTACGTGCACAGCCCGATGCGCTACATGTATGACCAATTTGATTCGTACTTTGGGCCGGCTTCAGGAGCACCTCTTTACCAGCGGCTTGGCGCTAAAGCGTTTCGACCGTATTTAACGAACTGGGATCGTGAGTCGAACAAGAACGTCGACCTTTTCATCGCGAATTCTTCGTTCGTTCGCGAGCGCATTCGAAAGTTTTACGAGCGCGACGCCGAGGTTGTGCATCCGTTTGTTGAACTGAGAGATTTCAAAGGCCGCGCCGGCGCCGAAGCCAGGGAAGATTTTTATCTGATGGTCACGGCGTTTGCTCCGAACAAGCGTGTGGATCTTGCGATTGCGGCGTTTAACGAGATGGGCAAAACGTTAAAGATTGTTGGTGGTGGGCAAGACGAAGCTCGGTTGAAAGCCATGGCCGGGCCTACGATCGAATTCTTGGGCGGAGTCGACCGAACCCAAGTGATCTCACACATGGTCCGGGCGCGAGCGTTCATTTTTCCTGGCGTCGAAGATTTCGGCATTACGCCGCTTGAGTCTTTGGCCGCAGGCACGCCGGTTATTGCCTACCGTGCGGGCGGAGTTCTAGAAACATTGACCTCGGCCGACGCCGTCTTTTTTGATCAACCCGAAGCTTCGTCTTTGATCGAAGCTGTCGTTGAATTCGAAGCGCGCTCGAAGGGTCGCGAGTTCGAAATCGACCCCGTGAGGCTAGACCGCTTTAGCCGGGCGCGTTTTAAGAAAGAAGTATCGGCTCTATTGCCGTCTGGGCTGCGCCTAAGTTAGGTTGATCCTTCATGAAAGTCATAGAGCACATCGAAAAAGCCAGTGCGGCTGGCCAGTCGCCGTTGATCAGTTACGAAATCGTGCCGCCTCCGCGCGGGTCGTCGGTGAAGGATATCATCGATGTGGTTGAGGTGCTGACGGCGCTGAATCCCCCTTGGATCGATGTGACGTCGCACTCGTCGGTCACGCAGTATCACGAGCGTGGGGACGGAACGATTTCAAAACGCACGGTCCGAAAACGACCGGGGACGCTCGGCATCTGCGGCATCATTCAAAATCGATTCAAGATCGACACGGTCGCGCACATTCTGTGTCAGGGTTTTTCTAAGGAAGAAACCGAAGACGCCTTGATTGAGCTTTCGTTTTTGGGAATTCACAACGTACTCGCATTGCGCGGGGATGCTCCGATGGGTTCTGCGAATGCGAAGCCCACGGTGAATCGCTACGCTTCGGATTTGGTCGAACAGATTTCTTCGATTCGCAAAGGCAAATTTGTCGAAGATATTCTCGATTCAGATGCTCTGGATTTTGGAGTCGGCGTGGCAGGCTACCCTGAAAAGCACTTCGAGGCTCCATCTCTAAGGGCCGACATCGCGCACTTAAAAAGAAAAGTCGACGCGGGTGCTGACTACGTCATCACGCAGATGTTTTTTGATAACGACAAGTTTTTTGCGTTCGAAAAAGCGTGTCGTGAGGCGGGCATCACGGTCCCGATCGTGCCGGGCCTTAAGGTTTTGCGCTCGGCCAATCAGTTTCGCACTTTGCCGAAATCATTTTTCATCGATCTTCCCGATGCACTGGTTGAAACCGTGTTGAAAGATCCCCAGCATGCGGCCGAAATCGGGCAGCGCTGGGCGCTTCAGCAGTCGCGCGATTTGCTTGAGCGCGGGTGCAAGACGTTGCACTTTTACGTGTTGAATGACGTGGCCGCGGTCAAAGATCTTGTCACGAAACTTGGTGTTTAATGTCCGGACCGAACCAAGCTTTGCCGAGCGAAACCTCGCCGAACCAAGATTTTTCAAAGATGCGCGAAAAGCTTGCGCACAACCTGACCGAACTTCGTCAGGCGTTTCGCGAGCGGATTTTGATCATCGATGGCGCAATGGGCACGATGCTTCAGCAAAAAAAGTTTAACGAAGCGGATTTTCGCGGCGAACGTTTTAAAGATCACACGAAAGACCTTAAAGGTAACAACGATCTGCTTTGCATCACTCAAGCCCAAGCCGTCTACGACGTGCACCTCGCGTACCTTGAAGCAGGCGCTGACGTGATCGAAACGAATACGTTTAACGGCACCAAAGTCACGCAAGACGAATACGAACTTGGTTTCGTGGTTCGCGAACTGAATTTGGCTGCGGCCTGTGTCGCTCGTCGTGCCGCCGATGATTTTATGGCGAAACGTAAGGGCATGCCCGAATACCGCAAGGTTTACGTCGCCGGTGCGATTGGTCCTATGAACCGAACGGCGTCGCTGTCACCCGATGTGAATAACCCTGGGTTTCGCGCGATCGACTTCGACACGATGGTCACGCAGTACAAAGAGCAAGCCGAGGCTTTGCTTGATGGCGGCGTCGACATTCTTCTGCCTGAAACCGTCTTTGATACTCTGAACGCGAAAGCCGCCCTTTTCGCTATTCGCACGATCGAAGAAGAACGAAACATAAAAATTCCGTTGATGTTGTCGGTGACGATCACCGATCGCGCGGGTCGAACTTTAAGCGGTCAAACTGTTGAAGCGTTTTGGAATAGCGTGCGCCACGCGAAACCTCTTAGCGTGGGTCTTAACTGCGCTTTGGGCACAGACGAAATGCGACCGTTTTTACAAGAGCTTTCGCGCGTGTCAGAAGTGTATGTCAGTTGTTACCCCAACGCGGGTTTGCCGAACCCGTTATCGCCGACGGGCTATGACGAAACTCCCGAATCAATTTCAGCGGGGCTTGCGACCTTCGCCAACGCCGGTTGGCTGAACATGGTTGGCGGCTGCTGCGGAACCACGCCTCGTCACGTGAAGGCGATCGCGGATGCGATGAAGGGCCGCGCACCACGCGTTCCCGGCGTCATAAAACCCGGGATGCGACTCGCCGGTCTTGAAGCTTTCACTTTGCTTCCGCGACGAACGGCGAAACAGTCGCTTGCGAATTCGGGCCACGAAGCTTTTCGAGGTGATTTAACGATCATTGGCGAGCGCACGAATGTTACGGGGTCTCCGAAATTCGCGAAGCTGATTAAAAATGGCCAGCTTGAAGAATCGGTCACCGTCGCGCGCCAGCAGGTTGAAAACGGCGCTCACATTATCGATGTCAATTTTGACGAAGCGATGATCGACGGTGCGTCGATGATGCGCGAATTTTTGCGTCGCGCACTCGCTGAACCCGATATCGCGCGCGTGCCGGTGATGGTCGATTCAAGCAAATGGAGCGTCCTCGAAGAAGGCCTTAAAAACCTTCAAGGCAAATCGATCGTGAATTCGATTTCGCTGAAAGAAGGCGAAGAGCCCTTTTTGAAACAAGCTTCGCTGTGCAAAAAGCACGGCGCGGCCGTCGTCGTCATGGCGTTTGATGAACAAGGGCAGGCCACCTCTGCTGATGAAAAAGTTCGCATCTGCAAACGTGCCTACGACCTGCTGGTCGAGAAAATTGATTTTGACCCAGCCGATATTGTTTTTGATCCCAATATCCTGACGATCGCGACCGGCATGCCCGAGCACGATGCCTACGCTGTTGAATTCATCGATGCGATTGCGCGCATCAAAGACGCGTGCCCGGGCGCCATGGTCAGCGGCGGCGTTTCGAACTTGTCGTTCAGTTTTCGCGGAAACCAACCTGTTCGCGAAGCGATGCATTCGGTGTTCTTACATCACGCTTTAAAAAGCGGCCTCGACATGGCCATCGTGAACGCGGGCATGCTTGAAGTTTACGATCAGATCGAACCCGAGCTTTTGAAAAAGACCGAAGCCGTCATCACGAACTCGCACCCGGCTGCGGCCGACGATATGGTCGCGTTCGCTGAAGAGTTAAAGTTGAAGCTTGAAGCGGCGGGTCCCGCGGGGGCTGCGGCTCCGAAAGCGGGTCTTGAGTGGCGAGCACTTCCGCTGCAAGAACGACTGACCCACGCCCTAGTGAAGGGCATTGATCTTTTTATCGAACCCGACACCGAAGAAGCGTTGAAAGAACTGGGCCATCCGATCGCTGTCATCGAAGGACCTTTGATGAACGGCATGAAGGTCGTGGGCGATCTTTTCGGCGACGGCAAAATGTTTTTACCTCAAGTCGTCAAAAGCGCGCGAGTCATGAAAAAAGCCGTCGCGGTGCTTGAACCCGTGATGCTGAAAGAGAAAGAAAAACGGGCGGCCATGGGTGCGTCGACGGCGGCCCCGACGTTCGTGATCGCGACGGTTAAGGGTGACGTTCACGATATCGGTAAAAACATCGTGAGCGTCGTACTTCAGTGCAACGGCTACCGCGTTGTCGATCTTGGCGTGATGGTTCCCACCGCGAAAATTGTCGAAGCCGTGCAGAGCGAAAAAGCGGATATCTTGGGGCTTAGCGGCCTGATTACCCCGTCGCTAGACGAGATGCAGGTGAACCTCACCGAACTCGAACGCCTCGGTTTAAAAGTTCCGGTTCTGATTGGCGGCGCGACAACGTCGGGTCTGCACACGGCCGTCAAACTTGATCCGTTTTATTCAGGCCCCGTTGAACATGTGATTGATGCGTCGCGGGTTGTGCAAACCTGCTCGCGCTTACTTCAGCCCGAGCCCCGTGAGCGCGCGGCCATCGAAGCCGAGCTTAAATCTCGCTATAAAAAAACGCGAGAGGAGTATCTCAGCAAAGATCGCTCGCAAGATTTCGTTACGCTTGAAGAGGCGCGGTCGAAAAAATTTGTCACAGATTGGGCCAAGGTCGATATCGCGACGCCTGAAAAGACGGGTGTCTTTGATTGGGCGGTTACTTTGGAAGAGCTTGTGCCCTTTATCGACTGGAGTCCGCTTTTCTGGTCGTGGGAGTTAAAAGGTCTATACCCCGTCATCTTCGATAACCCGAAGTATGGCGAGCAGGCGCGCATTCTTCATCAAGACGCCGTTCAATTGACCGAGAAAATCGTACGCGAGAATCGTTTTCGCCCGCGTGTACTGGCGGGATTTTTTCCTGCTTACAGTGATGGCGCTGAAACAGTCACCGTCACCGATCGTGACGGTAAGGTGCTTGACGCGATCACGTTCGACCGCCAGACAAAAAAGAAATCTGATGAGGGTGAAGCGAACACGTTTTTCTCGCTCGCCGATTTTATTGCTCCGAAAGCGAGCGGCCGCAAAGATTTCTTAGGCATGTTCGCGGTGACGGCGGGGCACGACGTGGAAAAGTTCGCTCAAAGCTACGTTCGTCAGAACGACGACTACACGTCGATTTTAGTGAAGGCGGTTGCCGATCGCTTTGCCGAGGCTGCGGCTGAGTGGGCTCATAAAAAGACGCGCGATTTTTTTGTTTTTGGTCTTGAAGAAAAGCTGACGTTCCAAGAGGTGCTTGATGACAAGTACCGCGGCATTCGCCCCGCACCGGGCTACCCGGCGTGCCCCTCGCACGCGCACAAAGCCAACATCTGGAAGCTGATGCAGGTGCGTGAACGCATCGGCATTGAACTGACCGAAACTTTGATGATGAACCCCGCAGCCAGCGTCTCGGGCTTCTACTTCAACCACCCCGAAAGCCGTTACTTCCGGATTTGAGAGGTACCTGGTTCCCGTTTT
>JALHOI010000107.1 GCA_022843085.1 Pseudobdellovibrionaceae bacterium | reverse complement strand
CGACGTCGAAACTGTTTGTTCCGATCGAAAACGTCTGCGGTCGGTTCTTCAGCTCAGCTTGAAGAAGGCCCGGCACGTCGTGGGGGTGGAAGTACTTGAGGCGAATGCGGTAGCGACGTCCGTGCCTAAATGCGAAGTCTGAAACTTCAGCGCGATCGGTGATGAAAAGTCCCGACCAGTCGGCGGGGACAAGCGTTTGGCCTGAGGCATAAGCTGTCCAGGTGGTGATCGAAGAAGCTTCGCCACCTTTTGAAATTTCAAAAAGTTGCGCTTCCGCAGCCAGGGGAACTGGAAACGACGACGAGACTGAACCGACGTTTCGTACCAGCAGTTGCATGGTGACAAACGACGTCGCGTCTTCTTTGGTTCGCTGGGTCGCTAAATCTAGTGCGACTGGCTGAACTTTCAAATTTATTGTCTTCGGAAAACGCAGCGGTGATTCTTCGTCGAACGCGGCAATCGTCGGCGACGGCGCAAAGACGATGCGACGAGAGCTTACCCCCACCATGCTGTTCGTTGAAGTCGCAGCGGCATCGCTGGTGACGAACGCTTGAAGAGCGGTGTTGAAATCGCCGGATTGAAGTTCTCTGGATTCAAAGCGTGAAGGCTCGAGACAACTTTCTTCGACGATCGGCTTTACGCTGAGAGCCGTGGTTGTCTCAATTTTTACAGTGCACACAGCTCCGCGCGCCACATAGCTGCCAGGACCAATTGCCGTCCACTTGCATGATGGGTGATTTCCAAGAATGAGCGGTCGGCCGTTCATGCTTGCGACTTGAAGGGCGACACAGGAGCGCAGAGTTTTGATGCGCGACCGAATTGCGTTTTCGCGCTGGACCTGAGTCACAAGCCACGGAATCGATTTAATGCCTTTCGTGAAATCGCAGCGTTCGATTCCAAGCTGCGGAGTAATGACGACGTTGCCGCTATCGGAAGCCAGCGACGACTCGCGATTTCCAATGACCAGGGCGAGAAATTGATCGTTCACACCCTTGCAATTCTGAATCGTGACGTCGTCGCCGTTTTCGACGGTGCCGAAGCGTTGCAGTCGAGTGCCAGCCTTGGCCCACGGGTCAATATAAAGCGAGGCTTTTGGTTCTTTTGAAAATACGCACGCTGATCCACGATCATCGGCATACACCGTGCTCGCAATCATCAACGCGGTAAAAAGAAATCCTGAAAGTGTCGTCTTCATGTCAAACCTCTGTCTAAAATATGATTCAAGACTACTGATTTACTAGTGGCTCTGTGATCTCGGTGTATGTGCACATTTCTGCGCCCTCTTTTTCCCAAGCGCGAAGCTTTGGAAGCGCCGAGTTCCAGTTCGTCTCTGTAAAGACGTAGCGGATTTTGCAGTGACGGGGAGTCTTGCCACTGTTGCTTGTAATCGTTCGCTCTTTCATCAGGTCTATCGTTGTGCCCGTGAGAGTTGTCGGTGCTGAGCTTGCAAAGAACGACCCTGCGCCCTCGGATGCGTTAACCGGAGTCTGGTTCGAACCAAAGACAAACGACGCCTCGTTATCGAGAGTGTTGTATTTGTCTTGGTTGTTACGAGCGTACACGTACGTGCCGGCACCTTGCAGATCGCACGTCATGAAGGCTTCAACTTTGACGTTCGCATTTGTGAGGTAGTTACCTTGGCCGATCACCATTCCGTCGCGAGAATTTTCGCCCGGAGTTTTGCCATTGTACAAAGCGTCGATCGCGTAGGCTTGTGCAAAGTTCAGTACGAAATTTGTCGCAACGTTGTCCTCAAAGTACTCGATCTGCGGACCGTTGTAGCAAATGTCGACGAAGTACTTTGCCGAATAAAGTTCCGAACCGAGATGGAACGACAGGTCGGTGATACGTTTGCTCCAGGCGTCGGCGTCCGTGAAGGCCTGCTCGTATTGTGTGCCACTTGTTCCGCGGAACGTGCGGCTTCCTGATCGACTGCTGTCAGCCGGTGAACCTGGAAACTGCGTCACCCACTTAAGTTTGCCGTAATTCATCAAGTAGTCGCCGCCGTTGCTTGATGAGCAGACGCATGACGAATGACAAACTTTGTCGGCGTCGCTGCAAGAGGTCGGTGTGCACGTGTTCGTCGTGCCGGCCGTGTAACAAACGCGATTGTTCGTAATCTGCGCCATGATACCTGCATTGCAGGCGTACATTCTTGGGCCTGAAGAATCGACTTTGAACTTGTAGCGAAGCGAAATTGCATTCGCGTCGACAACCGACAGCATCAGAGCGATGGCTCCAATAGCTTGAGTGATAGGCAGTGGGAAGCGGACAGATTTCAACATGGGTTTCTCCTCGTGGACTTTTTCATTACGGGTTTAAAAGTTTCGGTTCGATTTTTCGTTCGAGTACTCGGACGCGCCAGCCTTGCGGGGTGTTGCAAGCGACCAAGGTCGCATGGGTCGGACGATGGTCTTCATCGTACATCACGCCGACAAGGCCGTCTGGTGATCCACACAGCAGTTGCAGATGCGAACCCAAGTCAGGGTCTGTGCTTGAATTGTAAACGTCGTAGGGGCTTTTGCGCGTCAGTTTTATTGTTCTTGCGACGAGTGTTCGGATGAGTTCGTCGCTGTCGATGCTGTCAGTGGCGTGATACTCGATTGAGAGTCGACTAAAGATTTCTCGCATCACTTCAGACCCAGTGCCCAAGCAGTCGCGACAGAGCGGTTCGGGCCATTCGCACGCAGGTGCACGACATTGAGATTGGCAGACGCTGCGTAGGGACGAATCGCAGGTCATCGTGTTCATGATTTGCAGAAGACCGTCGCGTTCAACGACCGCTTGAGAAAATTCGAAGTTGGGTGCAACCACTATTGCTGGCTTCAAGACCACAACCGGCTTCTTCTTTTTTGCCGCGTAAGCATCGGCCATGGAAAGTACAAGGCCCATCGCAATCGTGAGTACGAAATGAGCAGAGATTTTGATCATTTCGCCGCCTTTAAGTCGCGAAGTGCGGCCTTGCACTGGCGCGAGAAAGACGAAAAATCAGTGATAGATTCATAGCGACGGCTTGAATGATCGCAACGAACTCGCATTAAAATCTCGGAATCGCACTCGTCGATGCGAAGACCGGCTAATCCGTTTCGTGGCCCCGAGCGTGGCAAGCCATTCTCTTCGTCGTCGTATCGAACGCTGCTTTCAAGCACGCGAAGACCCGACCGTTTCTCGAAATCGTCGGCCGCGAACGCAGCACACGTGTCTGCAAAACATCGATAGCCTTGAGATAACGAGTCTGTGCACGCGGGTGGTATTGTCTTGCCATTTTCCCGGTAAGTGTCCGCAACGTAAGACGGGTTCACTGTGTAGGTGAGGGGCCGGTTGACCGTGTCTTTGGTCGCTTGCGCGTAAAGACTAAAGGCGCGCATCGCTCCGAAAGCAAATCGAACTGGCCCGGGCGGAGCACTAGAAGCGGCGACAGAAAACCCGCTACTGACATTCACGGTGCAACCGCCGCAAACCGAGTATTTCGCCGTTGTCTTTGATGTCGAACCATCTTCGGCGGCGTCAGAATTCACCTTGCGGCTGTCGCGGCAGTAGTTGATCGTCACACCCGAGACACCGTAGACCTGAAATGGAACATCGATCTCGTTTGAGTATTGAACGGCACACGGAGCGCCGGTGAGCGGCCCCAAATCAGCAAAGAAAGTTTTTTTTGATTCTTCGTTTTCGAACTGCGCATCGAATCTCAGTTCAGAACTTCCGTTCGAGTTTCTTCCAGTTGAACCTGTTAGACCGATGACCTTGGGGCGCACCTTCGAACTCTCAAAATACATTGGAATAGGGAGCGGCGCCGACAACACCGACACGATGAGCCGCTGCGTGAGATCCGCGTTCGCACGGTCGGTGCTGTGCCACGGGTCATAGATCTGACAGGCCGTGAGTTCTGCATACGGATTGAAGAGATTTGCGTCTTTGATTTTGCGCGCGTTGTGAAGTGCGGCCGCCCAAGTTGAAACATAATAGATGTCGACGTAACTTTTGAAAGTCAGCTGCGCACAGGCCAGCGGCGACCGGCAAAGTTCAATTGGCGTTTGCGTTGGCGACGTAAGATTCAAATAAACCTGGGGTCGCTCCCAACCGCGGTGGCGAGCTGCGGCATCGGGCGGCGTTGATTCGCCACTGGTCTCGTCTGTGGCAATAAGTTGACCCATGCGTTCACGAGCCCAATCCGACAAGAAGTTCCAGTTGTAAGATTGTTTGTCAGAGGCTCGGGTTTGAAAGATCGATTTTTCGAGACTGTCGCAAAGAGGTTGTAGCCTTGTCGCAAGATCGACGGCCGCTCTAGAAATTTTTTGAAGTCCCTTGCGCGAATCGTTCAAGTTGCTAACCAGCTCTGTGCCAGCGGCGAGAACACTTTCAATATTGGGGCGAAGCGCCTTAAGTTTCGGATCAAGCAAAATGCGGCCTTCAAGGCAAACCGCAGCCATTTGAGAAGCAAGTGGAAGATTTCGAGCGGCATCGAATTCTGTTAGATCAGACTCGATGTCTTTGGCGAGTGTCTCACTCGAAACTGTTTCAAGCACTCGTGCGTGGCGAATGGCCCCTTCAAGTTTATTGCGGCTGGCCCAGCGGGCTTCGTTGAAGCGAGACGCAAAGTTTTTGGCCCACGATTCGGCTTCAGTCGACCGTGTTCCAAGAAAACCGCTGTTGACCCCGCGTGCACCCCGCTTGATGAGGTCGGCTTGGGGTCCATCAGGTAAATGATTCTCGAAGCCCGATGCGACGCCGGGAGGTTTCGCGAGTTCGCGAAGAGCATCAAGCGACAAGCGCTGTAACTCGCATCTCGGAAGGCTGATAGAACGGCAGCCGTTAGGAACTAAAAGTATTTCTTCTTCGAGAGCGAGACTGGGAAACAACGTTCCAAACCGGCCCATCGCGGTTTTCACTTCCGGCGCTTTTCTCCACGCCCAGGCGGCATAAATCTTTGCCGACGCCCAGAAATCGTGACCGTTCTTTTCAAACGCTGTTTCGGCGATCGAGACGAGGTCGAGTTGTAAGACAAAATGGCGATCACTTTGAATCGAATTTGCGTCGCACGCCGCAGGCCCTTGGCCAGGTTCCGCGACTAAAGCCGCGATTTCTTGAAGATCCGAATACCGCGGGCGAACGGTGTTGAGGTGCCCCTGAAGTGCCGTGAACTGGCGGATCTGGTGACAGCCTAAGAGCGCTTCACCTTTCGAAGGTATGCGAGCCGCCGTCGCTTTCCGGTGGGCTTCCTGCCACTTTGACTCGTCCCAAGCTTCTGCGAGCTTTGCTTCAAGGGCGCCACAGCCTCTTTGGCGTTCGCAGCCCTCAAGAAGTGGCTTCCACGACGGGTCGGCGCTTTCGCCGCTGATCAGAGGCAGTTCGCCATTGATCAATCGATCGACGACAAGCCTAAAGACCGAACCTACGGCCTTTCGATAAACGCCGAGAGCTTCGGTCTCGGTCACGTTGATGTTTGATTTGGTTTTTAGATTAAAGGCGAGACGGCCAGCATCTTGCCCGTCGCCGATGATCAGAATCGAACGCGCCGGTGACCGCGAGTTGATCGAACATTGAGCTCGGCTTGTAAACTCGATCGGGCGAAACTGCGATGCAAGGTCAGACTCAGCCGCTTTCGAGTTCGCACCGCTCGCGTTTGGAAATACAAACGCAAGCGTGGCCAAAATTTTTCGTATGCAGATCATGGCACGGTCCGGTTCGTCGAATTTTCGAATTAAACTATTGTTGACCGTTGACGCGGCAGGTTTCGAGTTTGCCGATGACGGTCGCATAGAACGACAGCATCGCGAGATCGGCGGGCGAGAATGTTCGTTTGGTCGACCCGTCTGGATTAACGCCAGCCCACTGATAGGTTTCGAACAAAACTTTCAACGGACGTGCAACGCGAAGATTGGTTTCTTGAGTTTGCCAGCGCCGACCTACTGAAAATGAGTAATGCGGTTCGCTTCCGCCGCTGGTCGAATCGTCTCCGAGGTTGATAATCGTTCCGGTTCCGTTCGAATAGTTGCGCGATCCAACGCCCGCGGTTGCACCGATCTGAAGGCTTGAACCTTTGCAATCTGTACCGATCAGCCAGCACTTTCCGTCAGTGTCGCATTCGCGTCGCAGAGACTCGAGAATCTGCTTGTGCCTTTCGATTTCGTTCAGCTGAACCGGCATTTGAACCGAATCAAAGTCAGGTGCTGATTTGTCGAACTCGCTTCGCTGGGTTTGAACCTGAGCCCGGGCCTGCGACGTGGGTATGGAGGTGTAAATAAGTGCAAACAGAACGAAGACGTGCGCGAACCCGCGGCTGCGGGTGCAAGAAACCGAAGTCATGAGAAAACCTTTCGCAGAGAACGAAAACTATCGAACGGCTCATCCTTAAGCTCGAATCGAAAACCCCTTACCAGCGTCCATGGCAGAGCCGTCGATAGCGATTCGTGTGCCACCACGAATTTCGATAACGTGAACTGCGCAAAGCATTTAAATGGACGACCACGAGAAAAAGCGAGAAGTCTCGACGTGCGTAAACCACCTAATCTGGAACCACACTGTATTCGTGGAAGTCATTTGTTTCCGTCTAAAGTCTGGTCACCCCGTGTAGAAACTCGAACTTAGACCCGTCAGCCGTTTGACGAAAATTCGCCTTCGGAGTGGGAACACGTGCTGAAGTCCAAGCCAACTGTTTGACTCAGGTTTTTTGCATTTTTTCTGCGACACTTGTTTCTATGGCAGGCATTCGATTCGGATCCATCAACACAGGCTTACCGCCCAACATCGTCGATCAACTGATCGAAGCTGAGCGAATTCCGGTAAAGCAGATGGAAACGAAGAAAATGAAACTCGAGGAGAAAGCGAAGCTTGTCGCAGACCTTGATACAAAGGTGCAAGCCATACGAGGCTCTCTTGGCGAACTCGCCAACACGCGCGGCTTCACAGACGTAAAGCTGACTTCGGGTGATCCTACGATTTTATCAGGTACTGTTGATCCTTCGCAGTATCAGCCTGGAAGCTGGAACGTTGAAGTGGTTCAGCTTGCACAAAAAGCTTCAGTGATGACCAACGGTTTTCCAGACAAAGATAAAACCGAAATCGGTGTGGGCTATTTTCGGTTTAAAACGAGCGACGGCAGCAAAGATGTCTATATCGACGCAAAGAATAATACTCTCGAAGGTGCAGCCAAGGCCATCAATACGGCCAGCATCGGTGTTCGAGCCTCGGTTGTTAACGACCGCAAAGATGCCGACAATCCATTCAAACTTGTGCTTTCTTCAGACGGTGTCGGTACCGACAAATCAGTCGAATATCCTCGACTCTATTTTCTTGATGGTGATCAGGATCTTTATTTCGACGGAAAAAACGAAGCGAAGAACGGAATCGTCAAGGTTGACGGATTTGAATTTGAAATCGGCGACAACACTTTAAAGGATATTATTCCAGGCGCCACGCTTGAATTGAAGCAAGCAGCACCGGGCCGCTCGGTGAATATCGGAGTTAAAGAAGATCTCGAAGTCGTCAGCGGAAAAATTAAAACATTCGTCGATGCGTTGAACGGTGTTTTAGGTTTTGTGCAAACCCAAAACAAATTGACGAAAGATACCGACACTTCAAAAACCCTCGGCGGTGATAGCCTGGTTCGATCTGTCGAAAGCCGCATGAGGCAGCTCATTCAGGGAACGCAGTTCGGCCTCAAGGGCGATATTCGAAATTTGAATCAAATCGGAATCACATTTAACCGAGCTGGAACACTGGATTTCGATCAGAAGAAATTCAATTCAGTGCTCGCCGCGAAACCGGATCAAGTTCAAGAGTTGTTTGCAGGAGACGGTTTTTCAACTGGAATTATTGCAGCTGTACGGCGTGAGGTAACGAATCTCACCACCTTGAATGTTGGGCCGATCGCAAACCGAACAGCCGGATTAAAATCCCAAATTCAGCAGATCGATACACGAATCGAAAATAAAGAACGGCAGCTCGCTCGCAAAGAAGACCAGCTGCGAGACAAGTTTGCGAAGCTTGAAGAGACCATGTCTCGAATTAAGGGCCAGGGTGCGCAGGTCGCGGCGATGGCCGGAGCCGTCGGTGGTGGCGGCGGCGGATTTGGTGGTTTAGGTGGATAGTTTAATTGTGCAGGAGCAGAAACTTAAATGAAGAGTGCTTACCAGAAATATAAAACGACTTCGATTCAAAGTGCTAGTCGCGAGAAGCTTCTGCTGATGATGTATGAAGGCGCAATTAAATTCACGAAGCTTGCGATTCAAGCAGCCGAGAAGAATGACATCGCAGAGCGCGGTATGAATATCGGACGTGCTTACGATATCATTATGGAACTCAACAATACGTTAGATCACAAAGTCGGAGGCGAGATTTCAAAGAATCTCGAGCAGCTCTATATGTATATGACGGACCGGCTGACCCAAGGAAACTTGAGTGGCAAGACCGAGCCCTTGAAAGATGTTCTGAAGCTGCTTGAAACCCTCTATGACGGATGGTCGAAAGCAATTGAATCAATCAAAAAAAACCAAAGCGATAAAGTCGGTTAATTTAAGTTTTTAGGTACCAGGAGGGTGCATGCAGAATTCCGCAACAGGGTCAAATCAAGGGACAGCACAAAAGCTTGTCGAGTTACTAGATGAAAAAAATCAGTATCTAGAAAAGTTTTTTGAACTTAACGAATCTGAACTTCACTGCTTCGCTGATGGAAATTTCGATAACGTCGAAAACTTCTATCAGTCGCGTGAAAAGATTCTGGATATCGTCAGATGCATCGATGCGCTGGTCGACGACGAGGTCAGTGGCATTCCAGAAGCAAT
>JALHOI010000106.1 GCA_022843085.1 Pseudobdellovibrionaceae bacterium | reverse complement strand
CCAACTATCACATCACGCCGCAGTGGAGCGTGAATCTTAAGTATACGTACTCGTTCAATCAGCTGCGGCCCGAAGGCGAGAACCTATTGACCGATGTTTCGGTCGACGGCAAAGCGCGCATTCCTGACATCGACTTCCCGAAACAGTCGGCGATGCTTCTTGTGAATTGGTATCCAATCTACGGAAAAATGAATCTGTACGACCTCGGTGTTGTACACTTCGACATCTATGCGATTGCGGGCGCAGGTCAGGTTGAGCTGAAGTCGGGTCTGACGACAAACTACACCGGTGGCGCTGGTCTTGGTCTTTGGATTTCTCAACATCTCACAACGCGGTTTGAGCTTCGTTACGAAGGTTACACCGCGAAACGTTTCAACGGCGACGCGAACATGAATACGACAGTCGCCGGAATTCAGGTCGGGTATCTGCTATGAAAAAAACTATCGCGGTAAGCTCGACTTCGAACATCGTGAAAAGGCTTTTTCTAAAGTCGACGGTTTTGTTAGCTGGGGTAGCTGTCTCTGCCAGCATTTCCATGCCAGCTGCAGTCTTCGCAGCCAATGACGATGAATTGCTCAACATACTCAGTGGTACAGGCCCAAGCGCCGCTCAAGAAAAAGACGGCGAAAGCTTGTTAGCGAAGTCGATCAAGTCGGCTGAGGGAAAAGTTTCGGCCGAACAAAATATCTTTCTTCAGTTTTTTGATAAGGGAGAATTCGAGAAAGCGCTTTACCAGTGGCCGGCCGCCTTTGATAATTCTGGGTTTGCCAAAACACCTTCGGGTCGTGCTCTCAACGCGTTGGTTCTTTTCAAAAACGGTATTCAGGTGACATCGCTTGAAATGCTGCTTTCGATCGAAGAGCCGAAAAAAATCGACCCCTACATTCTTCAGAAGTGGCGAGAAGTTGCACCTGACAATTCGGCGGTTTGGGCCTCAATCAACACAGCGACTTGGAATCAGGGCTGGACCGACGTTTTCGGGATCGGTGCTGAGGTGCGGGTTCGCGGCCGCCAGGTCTATGCGGCTGACCAAGCGGAGACCGTGAAAGAACTCATTAAAAAGACTCAAATCGACACGCGTGAACGTGCGTGGCTGTCGTGGCAGCTTGTGATCGCGCTTGCGCAAGGTGATGACGCGGGACTCGCAGGCAAAGCACTTGCTCTGCTGATGAAAGCGCCGAACAACCCAGTCAGCCAAGACCTCATGACGATGACGGCCGCGCGGTTGCTTTTTCAGAACGGTTTTTTAGATGCTGCGACCAAATACTACGAGCGAGTTTCGAAAAGCTCGGATTATTGGTTCGATGCTCAAGAAGAAATCGCATGGGCACAAATTCGTAAAGGTGAACCACAAAATGCGATTGCACTAACAAAGACACTGGTGGCACCGGCGTTTTCGTCTCAGGTGGGCCCCGAGCCCTTCTTCTTGCGGTCGCTGTCGCAGATCAAAGTCTGCGATTACCCGTCTGTCGTTTCGACGCTGAATGATTTTCGCGAGCGCTTCAAACCGCGTGCAACAGAACTTAAAAAGTTAGCCGAATCTGCCAATACTCCGGTTGTCAGTCGCCTTGTCGACCGCCTGAAAAAGGGCCCCGCAAAACTGACAGATCTCGGCAAAGATGCGGCGCTTCTGCCTCGTTTCGTCACCCGTGATTCGGCACTTCTTCAAAACGTGATTACTGAAAAGGCGCTTGAAGCCGAGGCAAAACTTGCGGGCGAACTCTACGCGCGCTCTCTTTCTGGAGGCACGGCGCAAGTCGGCTTTCAAGCTCGACTCGAGGGTTTTAAGAAAGCCGTCGACACAAGGGCGCTCGCCGCGCGTTCGGCAACTTACGGCCGTGTGAAGTCGCTCGCAGATGAAGAATTGATCGAGATTTCTGGAATGCTTCAGAAGCTTCACATTGTCGAAGCCGAACTGATTCAACAAATTTCTGTTGCAGACCGCGTGATTTCGGCGACCCAGGGGCGAAGCTCGCAGAAAACTGGAACAACCGGCGGGCAATCGCGCGACAAGGTTTGGTTCCCTGTTGAGGGCGAGACTTGGTTCGACGAGTACGCAAACTACAAAGTCGACATCAAAAAGGGTTGTGCAGCGGCCGGCAAGGCAGCCGCCACAATGACGAAGTAAATTCAGGTGAATTCTGAAGGAGTCACGATGAAGGCAGCACATTTAGCTCGATTGGCTTTAGCCATGCTGGCTGTCGGAATTTTTATGGGGTGCTCAAGCGAGTCGCCCAAAAAAGTGCCGAAGCAATTCCAAAAAAATGAGCGTATCAAAGACACGGGCGGAAATAAGGTTTCGTTTAATCGTTCGGTTGATATTTTGTTTGTCGTCGACGACTCGGGGTCAATGGGAACGCATCAAAAAAACTTGGCGAGCAACGTGAAGTTGTTTACCCAAGCGATTTTTGCCAACCAAATTCTTGATTACCACATCGGCGTCGTCACGACCGACATGGATGATTCATCAAAGAGCGGGCGCTTGCAGGGTACAGTCAGCTATGTCACCCGCACGACTCCCAACGGAGCCGCGATTCTTGAGGCGAGCCTTCAGCCCGGGACAAATGGATCGGCCTCTGAGCTTGAGTTTGACCCGGTTCGCGCAGCGCTGACTGCGCCTCTGGTGACGGGTGCCAATGCGGGCTTCTACCGGCCCGATGCTTATCTCGCACTTATTTTCATCACTGATGAAGAAGAGCAGTCGAGCATGACAAGCCAAGACTTCTATAACTTCCTGCTTGGTCTTAAAAACCAAGACGCCGCAAAGATTATTCCTTATGGAGTTTATCTTCCTTCCGGAGATCCGAAATGCGCGAGCGGCGGGCAGACGAAGTTAGAAGAATACTTCAAGCTCGTTTCGGCGAAAACGTTTGGTCTTTGTGATCCCTTGTTTGGTCAGAAGCTCGCGGAACTTGGCGATGACTTAGTTCGGCGAGTCGGATCCGTGTTAAACTTAACACGCCCGGCGCAGCGGGACACGATCACGGTGACGTTCGGTTCGCAGACTATACCTAACGATCCAAGGTTCGGCTGGGTCTATGATCCGACTACAAATGCGTTAATTTTCGGCGATGAGATCGACCTTCTGCCTGAGCCCCCGGGAACACAGGTTGTCGTAGATTTTATTGCAGCCGAGTACTAGATCTTTTTTTTGGAGATACCATGGCTTCTAAAGTTCACGTTTCAAAAGACGCACCCGCACCGATTGGGCCCTACTCACAGGCGGTGGAAGCGAATGGCTTCGTTTTTTGTTCGGGTCAGATTCCCCTTGATCCTGTCTCGGGTCAGGTTGTTGGCGCCACGGTTTCTGAGCAGACCGAGCTTGTTATGGAAAACATAAAAGCAGTTCTAAAATCGGCAGATCTTTCGCTCGCTCATGTCGTGAAGACCACCATTTTTTTGACCGATATGGCCGACTTTCAAGGCGTAAATGAAGTCTACGGAAAGCACATGGGTAGTTCGAAACCGGCGCGTTCTACAATTTCTGTGCAAGGACTGCCGCGGGGAGTGAAAGTCGAGATCGAAGTGCTCGCGGCGCGGTAGACGTGCCTTCAGGTCTTGAAGGGCCCGATTCTAAATTGAATTCGGTTATTAAAAAGTCTTGGTTACCGTTTCGTAAAAAACGATTCGTTTTTATAACGATTCTCGTTGGTTCGATCGCGGTCTTTCTCGCCTGGCGCTTTCTTGTCGAGACTCGCACGATTCAAAGAACATCGCTCGACGCTTGGACTCGCGACCAGCGTGCAGACTGCGCGGTCGTTCTAACGGGCGGAGGCGGTCGAGTAAAAGAGGGCGTCGATTTACTTGCAAGGCGCGCGATTCGGAAGCTCATCATTTCGGGTGTAAACCCGCAGGCTGACTGGCGCGAGATTTTTCCGAACTGGCCCTTCTACCAGGACGTTTTGGAATCTGATATCGTGCTTGAGCGAAAGTCTCGCACCACGTTCGGCAATGCTCAACAGACTTTGGCGGTCGCCGAAGCACTTGGTTGTCGTGATCTGCTGTTGATTACAAGTCGCTTTCATCTTCACCGCGCGCTTAAAACATTTCGCGCCGAGTTCGACGACCGCATGCCGGTGGAAGGTCGAGCTGTTCCGGCTCCAAGCAGTGATATACCCTCCCACGAAATTGCGACAGAGGCCGTGAAGTCGATTTTTTACGGATTCTGGGCCTATTGACGAGCGAAGGTTCTAGACTCATCTGAAGCGGGCAAGACGGCGATGAGTCGTTATATGACCGCGATTCTAAAAAAAGCAGATGTCATTGGGCACAGCATCTTCGAAATGCTGCGCTATTTGCAGAGCTTAGCGCTGCTCATATATCTCAGCTTTCGTTCGACCTTTTTCGGAACAACAAAAGGGCACTCAAGCGTAAAACAGTATGAGTTGCGACAAGTTTTGTCGGTTGTCTCGGCGCAGATCTATTTCACGGGCTGGCAAGCCCTGCCAATGATAACCGTTCTAGCGCTTGCTGCTGGCGGTGTCGCGATTTTGCAGTCCTCAGCACAGCTTTCGCTTTTAGGTGGAACCGCGATGCTCGGCAACATCCTTGTTGTCACAATTGTTCGTGAACTTGGTCCGCTTGTAACAGCGTTGATCGTAATCGCCCGCTCGGGTGCGGCCGTTGCGAGTGAGATCGGCAACATGCGTGTCAATCGCGAGATCGAAGCTCTTGAGATGATGGGTATCAACCCGATCTCGTACATTGTGTTTCCCCGCGTGGCGGGCGGCGTCGTCAGCGTTTTGTGCCTGGCATTTTATTTTAACGCTATTTCTTTAATTGGCGGATTTTTTGTATCGAGCGCGATTCACGATCTGCCGTTTTCATTCTACTTTGATTCGTTGGCGAACGCGTTTGCCAACGAAGACGTTCTACTATTTTTCATTAAAAATGGCTTTTCGGGTCTGATGATTTTTGCGGTCGCGTGCCATCAGGGCCTTTCGGTGCAGATGAGTTCACATGAGGTACCTCAAGTCACAACTCGTGCGGTCGTACATTCTATTGTCGCAGTGACATCGTTTAACCTCGTGGTCTCAGTCTTATTTTACGTTAAACAACTCGTCCGAATCGGCATTCTATGAGTGTGGTGAAGTTTGGTGCCTACAAAATCGAGTCTCTTTTTCTCGACCAAGTCGGGTATCAGTACCCCTCGGGCGGACTCGTTCTCGAGAACGTGAAACTGGAATTGCCAATGAATTCAATTTTGCACGTCACTGGTCCGTCAGGCCACGGTCAGTCGACGCTTCTGAAAGTTCTGGCACTTCTGGTTGAACCAACTGCAGGCGTCGTCACGGTGAATGGGATGCACGCGAGTGAAATGACATTCGAAGAGTTTCTTCCGTGGCGTTTAGAAATTGGTTACACATTCGAAAACGGCGGGTTACTCGCAAATCGAACGCTCGAAGAAAATCTGCTACTTCCTCACCTGTATCATAATCTTTCAGATGCTGAAACCGTGCGAACTGACATTCAGACGATCGCAAAGCGCTTTCGATTTAACAATTTGCTTGAGCGCCGGCCGGCTGCGGTCTCGGGTGGTTTGAGAAAATTGATTACGATTCTGAGGCCAATTCTGCTTCGGCCGAGTTTTTTAATTATGGATGACCCGTTCTCGGGTCTTGATCCTGAAACAGCGCACGAACTTGAAAACTTCATTTTCGAGCGACGCGCGAACGGTGAAATTCAAACGATTTGTTTTACGTCTCGCGACGAAAAGTGGCCCGAGCGGCTTAAAGCGTCTTCGCTTTGGGTTGAAAATGGAGCTGTTTCGGTCGGGCGCGATCAAGTTGCAACAGGGTAAGGGTCAGAGATGAAAGTAAAGTTCAATCGTTTCGAACGAATCGCGGGGCTCTTCGTTTTAACTGCAGCAGTTTCGGGGCTTGCGCTGACACTTGCGGTTGCGATCAAGCGAGGCGTTTTTGAATCTAAAGTCGAACTGCAAACATCGCTCGCGACAGCCGACGGAATTCGAGAAGGTACAACGGTTTCGATGCAAGGGCTTCGAGTTGGTCAAGTGACCGCCATCGAACTCGTTTCAGCTGAAGAAGTCTTCGTAAAATTTAAGATGAACCGCGACTACTTCTCGAAAGTTCGTGCGGATAGCGTTGTTCGGGTCATGCGGCCGTTTATTATTGGTGAGAAAATTCTAGACGTGTCTGTTGGAAGCGAAACTTCTGAAAAGGTCAGCGAGCTTGCGAAGCTGCAATCGGTGCCAAGCACTGACGTGATGGACTTACTAAGTGGTAGGTCGTTAGGTCCGTACTTCGAGCTCATTGGCAAAATGGCCGAGAATTTGAAATTCGTAGCCGAATCATTTCTTGATCCGAAACGGTCGCGAGCGATGGTCAAGATGTTCGATGATTTGTCGCCACTTCTTCGTAACGCTTCTTCACTAACAAAAGAAGCGAACACTCTTCTTGTTGGAGTTAACAAAGATCAGCAGCTGGTAAAAGTTGTTGGAAATCTTGTTGCGATCACAAATGAAGTAAACCGGGTTCTACCGACTGTTGCGAAAGAGTCTCCTGAAATGCTTGGGCATCTTCAGAAAATTGCTAAGAACATGGCGATATTGACCGACGAAGTTCAAAAAACGCTTCCGATGATGCAGAAGCTGGCTCCCGAGATTCCTCGTGCGAGTGAGCGAGCTCTTGAAGCTTTGGATCAAACCGTGGTGACGTTAAAGGCGCTTCAGAAATCTTTTCTGCTGCGTAGCTCTGTTGAGGAAGTGCGAAATGAAGAAGCCCTTCGCAGCAAACAAGACGAGCGTGCGCCTGCGGCCGAGGAGAAACCGTGAGTCAGAGCGGACGCGATTGGCTTTCGCCGCTCGATCCGGCGACGCAGGGCCAAACGCTTTCTGAAAAAGCGGTCGACGTGCACATGGTTGGCGGTCAAGAAATGATTGCGCGTTGGTATCACTCGCCCAACGAGGCCGATCTGCTTGTTTGGTTTAACTCAATTGGCGATCTCGTTCGTTTTCAGTTGAACTCGATGGGGCAAGTCACGGACTGGGGATTAGAAGACGGTCTTCACACTGGCCTTATTATCGAAATCGAATGGCCCAGCAGGCAGGCCGTCGAGTGTGCAGAGACAATACAGTTTGATAGCGAACCTAACTTGTGTGCGATTTCGTCGGCCCGCGAACTCATTCTAAACGGCACCGCGCTTCCCACAAGTGTTCGTTCGGTTATCTACGAGGTTTTGAGTCGCTCTTGGCCGAATGTTCGCCGAAACCGTGTGAGCTCGAGCCGAACTCGCTTTTGGGAGAGGTTTAAGCGCTGGACGATCGGCACCTAGTTAGAGGACAATCTGTCCAAGACTATGCTTGAGCTCGAATTTTTCAAACATTTTTTGCTGAGTCGTCGTGCGGGTTCGTTGATACGAACGATCGCTTGGCTTTCGATTGTCAGCGTGGCCATTGGTGTAACGGCACTGATCGTCGTGCTCAGTGTGATGAATGGCTTTCATCAATCGATTCAAAATCGGTTGCTCGCTGCCGAACCGCACCTTGTGATCGGGCTCGATAAGCTACCGTACTACATCCCGACGGCGCTCGGCCGGCCGGTCTCGGACTACCTTCAGACCGAAAAAGCTGAACTTGATTTAATTGAGCGTCAAGACGTCGTCATTCGAACGGCTGAAGGAGTTTTCTCGGGGGCCGAGGCGAGGGGACTTGACCGGTCGGCCGTGCTTCGTCTGATATCGTCGGTTGAAGAAGCGAATCGCGGTGAGAAGACGTCGGCCTTTGCAATGCCGCCGGCCGATGAACTTTCGAATTCGATTGGCCCCGGTGAATTGATGATGGGGGCCGAGCTTGCGCGCAGTCTTGGCATTTTTGAAGGTGACCGTATCACGGTGATTGCTCCCGAAGCCTTATTGCTTCCACCAGGAGAAGCACCAAAGTTTGAACGTCTTGTTGTGAAGCGCCTGCTGACAACCAACGTCGCGGATCTCGACAACAAACTTTTTCTCTACTCGCGCGGTCAGTCGTTGTTAGGTCTTGGTTCAAGCGCCTCGAGGCGAATCGACATTGAAGCCTGGATGCCGAACCCCGATGCAGCTGAAAAAATCAAAGGCGAGATATTGAAGATCGACAAGAGCTACGACGCTAACCGCGTACAAACTTGGGGCGACCGAAACTCGGCACTCTTTCATGCGCTTAGGCTTGAGATAGTTTCGATCGGTTTGTTTCTTTCACTCTCGACGCTGATTGCGGGATTTTCGATCGTTACGGTGCTGCTGATTTTGATTACGCAGAAGCGAAAAGAGATCGGCCTTTTGATGAGTATGGGGCTTTCTCGCAGTCGAACTCGAGCGCTTTTCACTCGCCTCGGTTTACTATTGAGTTCAGTCGGAATACTGTCCGGAGCCGTGATAGGCGTTACTTTGTGTCTCGTTATTGATTCGCTCGATACTTCGATTTTGCCAGACTTCTACTATGACACTTCGATTCCGGCGAAAGTGAATCCGCTTTTTGTTTCAGGCGTCGTTGGCCTCGCTCTTGGTCTTGCTTTTTTGGCCAGCTACATTCCTGCACGGCGAATCACGGATCTTGAGCCTGCCGATGCGCTTATGTCGCGATATCGAATTCGCGAAGTGCGTCTGTAAGCGAAGTTTTAAGATTCGTCGATTCTTTGCGAGTTCCGATAATCAGCGCGCACGGCGTTCCAAACTTTCCAGCCGGAAATTCTTTTTCTACGGATCCTGGAATTACGACCGAATTTTTTGGAACCCGCCCCTTTAGAACGACGGGCTTTGAACCCGTGACATCGATGATCTTCGTACTTCCTG
>JALHOI010000105.1:8258-8798 GCA_022843085.1 Pseudobdellovibrionaceae bacterium | reverse complement strand
TTCTTTCTTCGGCAACGGGCCAATATCGGTTGTCGAGTCGAGCGGATCTCCAAGCCGAAAACTTTTGAAGCGAGATTCAAGGCGTTCAATCACGCTTTTGTAAATCGAATCTTGAACAAACAATCTCGATGGTCGGTATGGACCAAAACTATGAGGGTCAATGATGGCTTGAGCCCAGTTTTCAACATGTACGGCTTCCATGGCCGGTTCGAAACCTTGAAACAAAATTGCCGGATTTCGCCCGCTACCCACAAAGTGAAAACGCTTCCCATGCGCGTGGGCGGTACTTCGTGCGACTTCGGCCGAGTCGCTTCGGCCAATCCAGAAAACAGTTTTGAAACCGGGATGTTTCAAAATTGCATCGCCAACAGCGTCGTCGGTGTCCCCTTCTCCATAACCGTTCAAGACTGCCAAAAGACCAAGAGGCATCCCTGCTTGCTTCATCGCTCTGAGCGCCAAGGATGCGAGCACAGAGACAGTACGAGGCGCGTTGCGACTTGGCTTCACACAAATTCCGTTGCCGGCCGCCAAAATCACCGG
>JALHOI010000105.1:0-8248 GCA_022843085.1 Pseudobdellovibrionaceae bacterium | reverse complement strand
TCGGTCCAGCCCATGAATAAAGCCGAATTGCCAGCCGAGGGATACCGCGCCTGCCCAGGTCGGCTTGCGGCCTCGAAGACCTCAAGAGTTCGCGAAAGTGTCTCGATCGAAGCCGACACTGAACGCGTGTTGGCGCGCTCAACAGGCATTCCAATATCGAGAGCTAAAGTTTGAGCAAGAATGGACCGCCCACTCTCAATGTCGAGGGCGAGCGACGATAGAAAATTTCGAATCTGGAGGTCGCGTTCCTCGCGAGTTTGTTTGGCCCACACAGCCTGCGCCTTGTTCATGGCCTGAATCACGTTGACCACATCCATCAGATCTGATTTCGGAACATCGACGGCGGGTGTGCCTTCACGCGGTGAATGGTGCGAGAAAAAAAGGTTCGAGGAGCTCCCACGGAAAACTCCGTCGACCAAATTGAGCACTGGTAAACTCAGGTCCGGCAGACTGGGCACCGACAAATCCGCTGACGGCCGTTGATCACTTTTGGGATCACTTGTTGGGTCACTATTTTGGTCACTATTTACGGATGACGGCATACTTACTTCGTGCCACGCTTTCGATCGAATGAACACAGCCGACACCATCGACAAGAAAATTTTAAGCGTCTCGACAGAAGCGACATTTCAACCGAAAGACTCGGGCACAAGTCTGGCCCCGCATCTGGCCCCGAATTTGGCCGACTCCCAAATGCGACTTTTCAAACTTGAAAATCCCCTGAACGCGCGGCTGGGCGCAGACTTTTTCAAGACTTTGCCCAAACATCCCGGAGTTTACTGGATGCTCGACGGACGTGGTCGTCTTCTGTACGTGGGTAAGAGTAAAAACTTAAAGCAACGGCTCACTAGCTACCGAAGTTTGAAGCCAGAAAATCTTCCTGGTCGCCTCGTGCGGGTTTTACTCGGAACCGAACACATTGGCTTCGAACGCACGGAGTCAGAGCCCAAAGCAACAGCTGTCGAGTCGGCGCTCTTGAAAATGCTAAAGCCGCCTTGTAACCGCGCGGGTGTCGGACCCGAGCGCGTATTCGATTGGGTCGTTCGTGAAATGCCCCGCTCGTGGCGACTTGAAGTGCAGTCGCACGACACCAGTGAACGAAATGCGGGTTTCAAAACGGCGCCTCGCGTGTTCAAGGCGCACGGTGCTCTCCTTCGCCAGCTGCACGGACTTGCAAGAGGTCACTTTTCTATTATGGAGCTTCCGACGGGACTTCTGAAGGGTCCGGCGGGGCTTGCAGGCGTTTACATTGATCGCGACATGAACGAATTTTTGGCCGGATCATCGGTCGAAGAAAAGCGAGTTTTTAACCAAGGGCTTCGCGAAACGACGCAAATGTTTTTAGATGGGATTGAGCCTTGGCCCGAGTTCCCGTGCCCTTTCGATGACCAAAAGGTTTCAGATCGTTGGTCGCAAGATCTTTGGGAGAAAGATCAGCTCGAACTTATGTCAGCGTTCGAGCACCTCATACGGCCTCTTCGCGCCCGCCAGCTTGGTCTGCGGGTCGAAGATTTCGGTTCCATCGAACCTGGAGTCTGATTAGCGTCGAGAGTGTGAGCACGCACCGACCCCACCCGACTTCACATCCAGAGCATGAGCATGATCATGGCCTTGATCACCCACACGATCACGCCCACGATCACGCCCATGGGCACAGCCATTTGCCGGCCGACAAATCTGATCGCTCATTTGCGATCGCTTTTTTTTCGAACCTCGTCTTTGCCCTGATCGAACTCATCGGTGGGTTCATGACCCAGAGCCTCGCGATTACAGCAGACGCTGTTCACGACTTCGGTGATGCGCTGTCGATCGGTCTGGCGTGGGGCTTCGAGCGATACTCGCGAAAGGCCAGCAGCCAAGACTTTAACTTCGGATATCGGCGTTTCTCGCTATTCGCAGCGATGATTTCGGGCGTTGTCATTTCGAGTGGAGCCATCGCCATCGCCTGGACGGCCATCGCACGTTTTTCAGAGCCTCGAAACCCAGCTACAATTGGAATGGCAGGTCTCGCAATTCTCGGGGTTATCGTAAACGGCGTCGGAGCATTCGCACTGAAGCGAGGCAAAAGCCACAGCGAGAAGATGCTCACTTGGCACATGGTTGAAGATCTTTTTGGGTGGATCGTGGTGCTGATGGGCGCAGTCATCATGCACTTTACTGGCTGGACATGGGTCGACCCTCTGCTCGCTATCATACTTTCAGGCTTCATCTTGTGGAATGTTTTAAGACACTTAAAGGGCACCGTTTATCTGCTACTTCAGGGACGCCCCGCCAGTTTTCGTGAATCTGATTTTTCAGAAGCCGTCTTAAAGCTTGAGGGAGTCGCTGGAATTGATTCAATTCGGGTTTGGTCGCTCGACGGCTATCAAAACGTAATGTCCCTTCGAGTTCATATTCACTCACTTCAAGACCACCGCAAAATTGAACAAACAAAAACTCAGATTCGAGAAATCGCGGGCCTTCAGGAATTTCAAGCAAGCCTTGTCACAATCGAAACCTGCTTAAGCGACCAGGGCCACTGTTAAAAGGTTCGTCAGGCCCGAGAACATTCACAAAGACCGAAACTGAAATCGGCCCAATTGATGTGGCGAATTGAACCTAAAGTCTGTTGAATCTGTCGACCGACTTTACAACTAAGGCGTCTCACTTCGATACCGTCTAACAAATTCACCTCTGAAAACAAGAACCTGCCTCTCGATGTAGAATTGAATCTCAAACTGAGACCCTTGTAAAAAACCTCGCCAGAGGTCGCGCATGATCCGAGAAATTAAGTGTCAGAAATCTCGTGTCGAAGCAGACCAGACCTTTTTCCCGTCTTGCTGATTTTTAGAACGTTCGGAGGCGAACAATGTTCACCGCAAAAATGTCGAAGCTCTTTACTCAATCTCGAACGGCTTCACTACTTCTGATCATGGCGGTTTTCAGCGTCGGGTGCGGATCTCGCAACATGAGCTTCGACCTTCTGTCTGAATCTGCGACTTTCAATCAGAGTGCAGCCGAAGTTAACGGCAAAATCGATATCCTTTGGGTGATCGACAACTCGGGGTCGATGCAGACCAGCCAGCAAGCAATTGCCGCAAACTTTCAGCGGTTTATCGACCGATTTGAACAAAACGGTTTTGATTTTCAAATTGCTGTCACAGCGTCGGATGCCTACAAAGACGATTTCAACGCAAGCCTCGGCATGGCTGTTTATAAGAATGGTACTTACGTTGTCGACGGCATCACCTACACAGCTCCAAAAATTTTGACTAAAGATACGCCGAACCTCGAGCAGGCGTTTATCGCAAATATTCTTCGCGGAATAAATGGCTCTGGCGACGAACGAACTCTGCAGTCGATGCGTTCGGCCTTAAATAACCAGACGAACATTGAAATGGGCTTTCCCCGAAGCGACGCTTACCTCTCGGTCATCATGCTGAGCGACGAGGACGACTTTTCCTGGAATGGTACCGGCTCAAAAGAAAATCAGTACAATGATCCAGCCCTTTACACTCTTCAGAGCTATGTCGACTTTCTCGATGTGAAAACTGGGTCGACCTCAACAAACCGAAACTACAACATCAACTCAATCGCGATTCAGGATTCGGCTTGTCAAAATGCTCTGGGCAACAACGGCCGGAAGATCGCAATTCGTCAAAACGGTTTGGCCTCGTTAACGGCCGGAATTCTGGCAAGCCTTTGCGCGGATTTCGGAGCGTCGCTCGCTACGATCTCGAATAAAATCATCGAGCTCAGTACGCAGTTTTACCTAGAACGAACGCCGAGCGAGGGCTCACTCAAAGTGTTCGTTGGCGGTCAAGCCGTGCCCGTCGATTCCTCGAATGGCTACAGCTATAACGCGACAAATAACAGCATCACGTTTCACGGAACCGCGGTGCCTGCTGCGGGCTCGCAGATTACCGTCTCATATCTTCCAACCGGACTTCGCTAAGGGCCTTGCCCCGACCTCAGAACCTTGCGAGGGTGAGGGTCGAGGGCTGAGATAGATGAGGGCGAAACTTCCGTGGCCATTTCTCACTGTAATTGTTTGTTCCTTCGTGCTTGGCGCCGCGTGGGGATGGAAGCTTCTTCGCGACCGAACCTCAGAAGAAGGTCGGCTCAAAGCTGAAGCGAGACTCAGTGTGCTTTCGCCCCCTGGTATTTTGAGCCGTGAGCTTTTAATCGAATTTCAGCGGCGAGAAAAGATAGAAGTCGAACTGACGACCGAGCCATTTCCGAGTTCGCTTTTGCGTCGGGCTCTGAAGTCTGCACCCGGCCAGTTTGATCTCGTATTGGTTTATCATCATCAAGTCAGCGCCCTGCGTGCTGAAAGAAAGCTCGTGTCGCTGTTCGATTCGCGTTCGAAATTTCCGACTGTGATTGCGCCCGACTTTCGAAAGCTGCCGAACGATCGAAACCTGATGGATACCGCCCCACTTCTTTGGGGAGTTCTAGGAACAGCCTCGGCGAAAGAGTTCGAAGGCTTAAAGCCTCGGATAGGTTTCTGGCCGGCTATTTTGACTGGAATCGACGACGGAGAAACAGCTGCGAGTACTTTTGCGGCGAAAATGCAGCCGATGTTCGCAGAATCGACCGAACTCTTAAACCAGATGAAGAAGGGTCCTGGTGGCCTCTCGACGACACCGACGTCGCCGGTGATCGTCTCGCACGCGAGCCTCGCGTTTCGGCCCTACAAGGACCTCAACCTCACATTCGCACCGTTGAAAGCCAATGAACGCGAGCTTCACCCACTTTGGATCCTAACAGCTGCAGCCATCGCCGACGGCGATCTCGAGCGAGCTAGAAAATTCGTTCGATTTCTTCTCGAACCCTCACAAACCCTAGCCCTCATTGAGACCGCACGTGTTGGAGCAACGACCCTGCGTGAACAAGTTGAACTCGCCTCGCTTCCAAAAGAATTGCGCGCGTCGTATTTTCGAACTTTTTCAATCGACAAAATTTCAATTGAGCGAGACGAACGGGTGCGAAATGCCGATGATGTTCTTGAGCAAATGGTGCAAGGTGCGAGCTTAAAGATGCCATCGGGTCCATTAGCGACCAAGTTAGTTGATGGGGCGCCGGCCACCGCGAAAGTAAAACTAAAATCACCACCGCGACAAGCGCCAGTTGAACCCGTCAACGCCGAGGCCGGCATTCCAGCTGCAGCTGAATCAGCTTCTTCGGCGACGCCTGGCGTGACTTCTGGTGCGACTTCTGAGGTACCTGCCGAATTACCAAGGCCAGAGGTTACGGCGCCGTCAGAATTGCAACCTCGCGACGATTAACCCCGGTCGGGTGATCGTACTCATTGCCGCTCGAATCGACGGCACGAAACGTGAGAACGATTGAATACGACAGGTTGTAGTTGTAGCCCGCGGGCAAATCGATCAAGACGCGAAAGCGACCATTCGAGTCACATTTCGCAGTCGATGTGTAGGGAGCAATGACCGTGGTGGCACCGCTTTTTAATTCGACATACAGCTTTGAGTCCGGATATCCCGCAGTGTCGCAGTACCCGCCAAGATCAATGGCCCGTTCGGTATCACGAGTGATCAAGATCGGATCAGGATTACCAACGTAGAGTGCGAGGTAATTTAGATCTTGAATGCAACTTGGCCCAAGGCAGCTTGAGATAAGTCCAGAACTGTAGAGCGGGTTATTCATTGGCTCGTAGGTTCCACAGTTCTGAAAAAGCATAACGGCCGCAGCAACCGTCGCCGCAACAAGCCCGATGGGCTTCATTCGGGTACGCGGAGGTTTCGAAACTTGTTCGTCATTCAATGAAGTCTTCAAAACTCTCCCCCGCCGTCTAAGTTAGTGTGACGTATCTTGCGATCTATTTCGAGATCTTGTTCGGATTCTTGCCTCACACCGTCTCAATATGAGATGGGTTCCTCATGAAAGTCCGTACTCGCCATCTTCTGGTTCTTTTGGTCGCTGGATTCCTCGACGTTTGTCAGTCGCAGGGCGCTGAAGACTCGGTTTCGAAAAGACAAGAATCCGCGTCGCGAACTGAGAATCAATCTGATGATAAAGTCTTTCGTTTTTCGCTTTCAGTCGAACCAACAGCGGTTGACCCAGTCCGGATTAGCTCAAGCGAATCGAACTACTTTCTTGTCAACCTTCTGCGCGGACTCTATTTCGTAGACGCTCAAGGTGTCGCTCAGCCTGAAATTGCAAGCCGATGCGAATGGACGAAAAGTCTTCTGACGCTTCGATGTGAAATTAAGAAGACCGCAATCTGGAGCGATCGCCAAGCCATAACGGCCGTCGATTTTGTCGAATCGTGGCGCCGCCTGGTCGAGCCCGCGACGAAGGGCCTTGGTGTCGAAGTCTTAAGTCGTGTGAAAAACGCGAAGGCCATTCACAAAGGCACCATGACCTCTGACAAGCTCGGCGCCCGCGCGGTCTCGGACCGCATTCTTGAAATTGATCTTGAAGAAAGAGATCCGGAGTTCATTCAGAGACTCGCGCACCCGGCCCTTGCGGCAACTCGAACCGGTTTCAAATACGACCGCGAGAATGCGGCATCAGCGCCTTACTCCGGCCCCTACAAACTTGCGACGTGGACGCCCGGCCGACGCATTCGACTCGAGACCAACGAGTCGTACGACGCCAAGCCGCGTCCCCCCGTCGAAATTCTTGTCATCGATGACGATGAAACGGCTTTGAACCTCTACCGTGAAGGGACGCTGACCTTTCTGCGTCGGCTTCCGACGCATTATTTAAAAGCGTGGAAGGACTCGAAAGAACTTCACCAAATTCCGGTCGCGCGTTTTGACTACGTCGGTTTTGGACCGGGCCTTCGCAATGAAACTCAATTTCGTCAGGCCCTCGCCAACGCTCTGAACTACGAAGAACTTAAGACACTCTATTCAGCGTTGGGTGTTCCCGGTTGCCCCGGACTCGCGCCGCAGTGGATGACGACAGTCCCCTGTTTGAAATTTGATTTAAAGCGCGCACAAAAGCTTTGGGCCGGCGTTCCGCAAGCCTTGAAAACTAAACGCTGGACGCTTCACTTCTCGCGCCTAGGCGGCGACGACATACAGAAGGGCATGGAGTGGATGCAGGCCCAATGGAAGAAACACCTGGGGCTCTCTGTCGACCTAAAACCTGTCGAACAATCGGTTTACCTAAGTGAATTGCGTACGGCGACACCAGACCTGTTTCGCAAAGGAGTAGGGCTGGATCGATCAACGTGCCTCGCGGCCGTCGAAATTTTTGCGACGGGTGACCCGGAGAACTTCATCAAACTCGAACTTCCTCGCTATAACGCGGCGGTACTCAAGTTAAGAACTGCTAAAAATGAAGCCCAACGAAAGAAGTCCTGTACCGAAGTCGTGAAGATCTTAATCGATCGTGCTGAAGTGATTCCTCTAGGTCGTATCCACTTCTCGATCTTAGCGAAGCCCCAGTTCGAGGGCTGGCAGTTAAACCCTCTCAATCACCTCGACCTCTCTCGACTTCGAACGAGTGCTACCGCGAACCCCGATGAACTAGACTAACGCTAGCTGGCTTTCGAGACGATACAGATCGTGATGAAGAGTGTTACACCGAAGAAAAAAACATCGAACCTCGAGGCGTCACTCGAGAGTGCGCGACTTCAGCGCTATCGATCTTTGGTCGACACCGGAATTGCGCTGACCCGTGAGAAGGATATTAGCCGAATCCTTGATATTATTATCGATCGGGCTCTTGAGGCTACGGGCGCCGACGCTGCAAGCATCTTTTTAACCGAAAACATCAAAATCGATTCGGTCGCAAATACGCAGGCGAAGTATATTCCGGTTCTTCGTTTTCACCGTTCGACGAATCGCCGTTCTGGAAAAACCTATCAGAATAAAATCTTAGAACTCGAAAAGACATCGATTGCAGGCTGGGTCGCGATTGAAGGTAAAGCGGTACGAATCGAAGACTGCTACCAGCTTCCGACAGACTCAGACCTGGTCTTCAACGAAGAAGTCGACCTTGAAACCGGCTATAACACGATTTCGATGTTGGCCGTGCCAATGACAAGCTCGAATTCAAAAATTCGCGGTGTTCTTCAAATCATCAATAAGCTGAAACACGGCAGCGACGGAGATTCGGACTCGAACAAGCTGCTGGACCGCAACGACGTCGTTCCATTCACCGACGAAGATGAAGAGCTCATGTTTGCTTTTGCATCGCAGGCGTCGGTTGCAATTGAAAATGCAAAACTAACTGAAGATATCGAAAATCTGTTTGAAAGCTTCATTCGCGCATCGGTGACTGCAATTGAATCGCG
>JALHOI010000104.1:6895-8804 GCA_022843085.1 Pseudobdellovibrionaceae bacterium | reverse complement strand
CCACCAATACGGTCTAGAATGGGGTCAGCGTAAAACTGGAACTTGAAGTGAAGCGAGGGAAATATGCGCGTCGAAGAATTTGCGCGCGGAGTATGGGCCCACAGGCGCGTCGTGTGCGCCGCGTTACTGGCCAGGTGTGAGTTCGGAGTAGGTCGGATTTGCGTCGAAGCTTCGACCGGCAACGCGAAAAGCAAATTTTGCCGTATCGCCCACATCTTTACGATACTTTTCGACCAGCATAAGACCGATTCCGAGACCCGATTTGGCCATGGCGTCCATCAACGGTTTAGAAACACTGAGTTCAATTTTTAAATCAAATGCTCCAGGCACCGCGCGAATACGCTGATCCTCTTTTCGAAAACTAAGACCAAGTTCTCCGCGAATCCGACCTGTCAGGGCATCTTTGCCTTGTCCGAATGTGAAGTTCTCAATCTGGATTTTTCCTTCAGCGGTTCGTCCCTTAAACTCGATTTGCCCGAGTTGCAGCGATGGCGTCTGCATGGGCGCCATTCCCGGAACTGGAAGCTGAATCGAAGCACTCGGAATAGAAATCGACTTCGCTTGAAGATAAAGATCGCCCATTGGCTGTTCGTTGAACTGAGGGTCAATCGACATCGCACTGTTCGTGTTGAGACTGCCTTGCACATTAAACGTCATAAGGCCTGCTCGGCGAAGAGCCTCGGTCAGCGTGGCGAGCTGAAGCCCCTGAATATCGGCTTTAACTTCTTGAAGGCGAGCGCTGCCTTCTTTCGGTTTTGCTCCGGCACTTAAGCTTGCGAGAAGTTGCCCTTTGTAAAAACCTTCGGCTTCAACAGATCCACCGGGCGCACCACTAAAAACCGAACTTAGACTTGGCTGTACGACGAGTCGATCGGCGGTGAGGGGCGGTAGGCCAGGCGCTTCGACTTCGACTCCTTCAAGTTCGAGTGCAACTGGAAAGCCAAGTGACAGTGAGATTTGATCGAAGTCGATGGCGATGCCAGCCTGCCGCGACAAAGTGGTCGCTACGACCGAACGCAAATCTCCGTACGGAAACAAAAAAGGAATCAAGGCAATCGCAATAACAGGGATCAGCAGGATCTTGCCCAAGTTTCGCTTCAGCATGAGCAAGAAATCTTTTGCGGGGTCTACGATGTTCGCCATCTAGCGGTCTCCCGATTCCTTCGCTCGGCCTTTGGCGGGAGGCGCCGATTCGATATTGAAGCTCACGACTTTAAAATTAGCGTCGAAATAGTTGCCCGGAGCTGATCCTGGGCGCACTTCGAGCCCAATAATTTTAGTCGTACTGCTGAGGTTGGTAAGGGCATGCCCGATATCGACAATTTGTGTGAGGTTCAGATTTCCCAGGCGAAGTTCAACGCCAGCCTGGCTAACGTTCTTTGGGATAAGGCCGCTTGCGGTGGCGCCGGCGTTGTCAATGAAAGCGATAGCTTTAATCTGATCGGGCTGAACGCGGGCCGCGGTGACGGCAGACCTGGCGCGACCTTCAAGTTCAGTTTTTTCAAGTGGCGGTGGTAGCTGGGGTGTCGCGACCGATTTTCTTTTAATACGGTACAAATCCAAAACAAGATCGCGGTTTTCTTCGTACAGTGCGATGTTTTCACTACCCCGGTTATAAAAGGAAAGTGGAAATTGAAGTAAGACAAGAGCAATCAAAAGTACTAACGAGCCTGCGACAAGTTTTTGTATGAGAGGCGGAAAACTCTCATAGCGCTCCTTCAGCTGAACGTAGCTGTCGGATTCTTCGAGTCGGCCTTTTATCGACTGCAGCGTCTCTAGCGCCTTGTCTCGAAAGTCGTCGAGAATCAATTTTCACCTCGAGGTTGTGTGGCCGTCTTCGCCATCATGGTTTACGCTCGATTTTCATTACAAATCCGAAGCCCTGCCCAGGTGCGTTCGCTCGAAGAGA
>JALHOI010000104.1:0-6885 GCA_022843085.1 Pseudobdellovibrionaceae bacterium | reverse complement strand
GATGTCGGCGGAACTTTTTTTAATGTTCCTGGTTTGGCGATCGACGCCAGCTCCCGCTCGACCGACGCTAAGATGTCAGCGCCTTGGGCTCGGCCTTCGATCGTAAGGTCGTCGTTGTCGATGCTGAGCCGATCAACATCGAGGCCTCGCCCAGAACGGATGGGAAGTTGAACCGGAAGCCGTTCGGCCAACCGAACGACGAATTCCATCGCGGGAATATAGCCGTCGAGACGAGCGAGCGTCTCGCGGTTTTGAATTGCACGACTTTCGGTCTGAATAAATCGATCGATGCCACTTGCTGAGGCCTGCGAACCTTTTAGGCCGGCTGACGTTTTTGCAGCCTGCTGAAGTGTCTCGTCGGATTGTTCAGCGAGTTTGAGAGTCATTGATTCGCGAACCCAGGCATAGGCACAGAAGATTAAGAAAATCGCCAGTGTAATCTGTATCGTGCTCTTCCATGTTTCCCAGAACACTCGAACGCTCTCGTTCGATTGAGCGAAACGACCCTTTCGAAGATTGATCGCAGGATTGCGCGGGCGCCTGAAGCCCTCAAGTGCGAGGCCGATCGCGGTTGCTGACGCGGCTTCGATTTCCGTGCCCCGACTGACCCGAATACTCATTTTGCCGCTGGCGGCGAGCGATGCGAAATAGTCGAGTGGTTCAACTGAAACTTCAAGAGCTTGAGTTAACCAGGGTGCCAGATTTTGAATCTGGCTTGCGGCCCCAGTCAGGCGAAGGTCTCTGAGATCCGCGCCAGCTGACGAGCGCAGATCGAGCAGCGTCAGTCGCATTTCACGAATCAACGGGATTGCGGCTTCTGAGACAGCCTTGTGCATCGCCACCTGGTCTCGCGAGGCACCGTCTGTGTTGAGCAAGACAAAACTTTTCGTCTGCAGAACTTTGGCGGCTTCGATGTAGGAAATTTTAAAGGTGCTTTCGAGTGCCAGTGCAACGTCGTGGCCTCCCCACTGAATCGACCTTACGGCGACGACGTGATTGTCACGGTAGACCACGAGATTGGTTCTTGTGTGGCCAATTTGTAAAATGGCGAACGCCTGACGAATATCGTTTGAGCGAGTCGCTTCGTTGTCGATCGGCGCCGGAAGATTTGAAGAGGTGGGCGCAGCCCACCAGGCGTCGAGAACGTTTGAAAGCGCTAACCCTTCGACTGAAACAACCTCAGGTTCAAAGCCTCCATCTTTCGCTCGCTGCATCGCTTGCTCGATGGGATCAAATGGACATGCGATTGCTATGACGTCAGATCCATTTGAAAACGCTTCGACCACCCGAGCATCGAAAACTGTTTCACCAGCATCGAAAGGGATATCTTCTTCAAGCTCGAACGGAAGACTTTTTAGGATTTTTGATCGTTCAAGAAATGGAAAGCGCCGAAGGCGAGTTGAAACTGAACTCTGCGGAACGCCGACGACCCAGCGAACGTCTTTTTGTGAGTACTGCCCTGTAAACGCACGCAGCTTCTCGATGATCTCAAGATCCTGGTCTTTGGTCGGATCTGTCGAAAGACGAAGTTCCCAAATCTGAGTCAGAGCAACAGTTCGCCCCGAACCTTCTATTTCCGCAATTTTGATGCTGCTGCTGCCGATGTCGACGCCGAGACATTTCATACATCTCGAAGTCTAACTATGATTGTGCCGGTAATCCAACAAAGATCATTGCTCGTTCCAGTAGACAATTCTCGGCCGTCGAAGTGGTGCAGGAGAAGAACTGGCTGACTTTTCGTCTTTTTTTGCTGGATCTGTTGGTGGCGGAGTTTTTGATCCGTCGGCCGCGGTCCCACCAGCGGCGCCAGATGGATCAGGCGGCGCTGCCCCTTTCGTAGCTTGATCGACTAAAGCTTTCTCGAGACGCTCACGCACTTTATCGACATCGTAGACGACGGCTACGATGTCGCTTTGGGTTTGTCCGGCCTTGCCCGTTGAGTGAATGCGGAAATTCGATTCTGGCTCAAAGACCAGGGGGGTTTTTGCTTCGTCCTTCGATTCGAACGGATTGCCGCTGATACCAATTGAGTTCAAATATTCAATTAAATCTTTTTCGTTTTTGAACGGACCCCGGCGCGGATCCTTTCGATCGACAAGAATCTTATCCATTCGTTCCTCTGTGAACTGCGGACCAAAAGCGCGAAGCACGTCTTTTCCCACTTGGTTCACGTTGATTCCCTTCCCGCCATAAAGTGTGACTGCAGGAATAAGAACGTCGAAAAGTTCATCGGTGACACCAGCCACCAGGTGTATTTCTTGAAGTGTCCGAAAGGGCTGGTTCGGCGGAAGAAACTTCGTGTTTGTTCCACGATCGGCGTAGAGTTCGCGTTCAGATCCGCTGTTTCGGCTTTCGCCATCGGCGTCGACCCAGTCGGCGATGTTGTTGATGACCTCTTCAAAATTAAAGCCCCGGAATCGTCGCGAGAACTGCTCGTCATTTTCAATCTTCTGGGCAAACAGCGCATTCAGCTGATTTTTTGCGGCATCGGCCATGATTTTCGAGGGTGACCCGAGATCGTTGATGTCGATCTTTGCACCCTCGGCCTCGATCGTCGTGAAGTAACTCGTTTTGAGCGCGGTGAGGTCACTTGCTTTGACTGCTTTTTGAATCTGATCTTTGTCGACGATGCTGGTGTCTTCAGGAATCGGAGGCGGCCACATAAAAGGCTGCCGCCAAATTTCGTCAAGGATGCTGGGGTCGGGCAGTGCCGACGCTCCCAGCGACTGGGCCTGTCTAAAAATATGAATGCGTAAAAGGCTCATCTCAAGTCCGGCCCTCGCCGACCAGTACGAACGCACTTGATTGACCGACTGGGTTGAAACGACATACTCGACGCTGGTCTCATACATAATTTCGGTTGCGATCACCATCAGCAGAGTCGTCGCAAAAAGCGCAAGCATGAGAGCTGCGCCGCCTTGACGTTTTAATCTTGCGAGGGACGTTAATTTTGCGAAGGACTTCATTGCTGCTGCCCCCCTGTTCCGTTAGATCCGCCCGTGCCGCTAGGCCCAGTGCCAAGCCCAGAACCAGCACCTACCCCAGCTCTTGTTGCAGCGGCCGCTTCGGCCGCTTTCGCTGCGGCCTCTTTGTCGGCCGCACTTAAATTATTCGAGTTCCGAACCGGGGCGAGCCAAGACAAACTTCGAAGCTTCGACTCGGGGTTTGTTTTATCCTGAATCGCCATCGTGATTTCAACAGCGTCCGGAAATTTATCTTTGGTGTCGCTAGTCGCAACTGGTGACGAATCCCACGAGTCAACGAAGTCTGTTTTTCCAGCTTCGAGGTAGCGAAGTTTGAATTCTGTCACGTGACGAACAAGCACGACACCTTTGGCATCGTCTTCGTCGCTTGGACTTAGCGGAAATTGATCGGTGGGGTTTGTCGTCTCTTGGCGAACAAGGCATGACGAAACTCCTCCGCCTTTACCTTCGTACGGGCAGCTTCGAAGAAAGTAAGCGATGCGCGCTTGATCACTCTCTTTGGCGTCGATGAAGCGTCGAACATGATTTTTTACTGTAAAAGTCATTGCCTCGTTGCTTCCAACAAATGCAGTCAACTGATTGGGTTCGGGTAGAGGAGTCGCGCTCGCAAGCGGATCTGGTGCAGGAGGAGGAGGTGGAGCACCTCCGCTTGCCTGTCCGGCGGGAACGCCCGGTTGCCCCGGTTGTTGCCCTTGCCCAGCACCGCCGCTGGGCTGACCCGCAGTCGCCGCTTTCTTTTTTCGCAGTTCGAGGACTTTGTTGTAGTTCGACACCGTGTAGTCGCGGTGGTGAAAGGCGGCAGCGACATCGCTCACCATCAGTCTCATCGCGTCGCGAATCAGCGACTCTTCGGTAATCTGTCTCTGCACTTTTTTGCGACTCTCGAGGCCCGACTTCACGGATTGCGCCATGATTAGACTTAAGCCCGCCATGATGAGTAGCGCGACCATAATTTCAATCAGCGTGAAACCGCGATCACGACGCACCGTCATGGTGTGCCGCCCGATCCGCCGGCACCGCTGCCGGCCGCAGGGGCGCCAGCTGCGCCCGCTCCTGCGGCAGGAAGCCCACTGATTGAAAGTGGCTTGGTGTAGTCGACAAAATATGTTGCGATCGTTTGCTTAAGTTCTTTCGTCTTCGTGCGGGGGCTCTTGTAGTAAACCGAAACCGAAACTTCTTTCACAGCCGTTTTCACATAGTCCGAAACGGTTTTTACGATCAGCGTGAGAATCTCTTTGTTACCGCTGTTTGAGGCGTTGGGGTCAGCGCCGCCGATGACTCCAGTCATGTCGGGCATTTCAAATTCTCTCGAGGTCATTTCCCAGCGGTATTCCTTGTACGAATCATCAAAGGTTCCTGATTCTTCATCTTTGATTTCAGAAATCGGCCTGTCGCGGTATTGAAGTTCAAACTCTGTCATTTTGCGCTCGAGAAGTGCCGCCATGTTTGCGTTCACCCGGGCTTTTTCAATTCGCATGTGGTTGCCGCTCCACGCGCTGCCGATAACAATGAGCGCACCCGCCATAATGACGGTCGCAATCATTGTTTCAATAAGCGTGAAGCCGCGAAAGCCTTTCATCGATCGCCCTGAAGGTCTTTGAAACTTGCGTTGCGGTTGAGAATCGTAGCCGAGCCGGTGAGCGGGTGAATCTTGATCGTCCAATGTTGATTTTGGCGGTCGCCAATTTTTATCAGCGCTTCATCAGAGAGTCCGGCCGGGAAAAAATGAACGTAGGCGAGGCCTGAGGTGGTTTCTTTTGATCGCCCCGAAATCTCAACGCCTTCGATGACGAGATCACCGGTGAGTTTGACTTCTTTGCCCAGTTTTTTATCGGCGGTGAATTTCGATTTGCCCTGGTTGGCGCCCTCACGCTGAATTTCAGTCAGTTGCTCGAGTTCCTTTTCTTGGTCCTCGCTGAGTTGCAAAGTGTGTCCGCTTGCGCTTTCGACCCAGTATTTGTGGCCGTTTTCGTCATCCATCGAAAAGACCATGCGAAACGTGGCGTTTTGAAGGCGAGCCGCGGTACGAAGCTCTTTTGTCTGCACCGCGATCTTGCGAACCTGGCTGCGGCGATTTTCGTTCGGATTAAAAATACGGGTGCCGCCAAAAGCGAGTACGCCGGCCATAATCAACATGACCACCATGATTTCGATGAGAGTAAAGCCGCGATTGTTTCTCACGTCTTGATGGTAGCATGCCGTGGCGATGTGGCTAGTGGCTTCGCTCGAGGCAAGGTCAGTTTCCGAGCCCAAACGAACCCGCCGTGAAAGGGGCTGGCGAGTTCAAAATTACTTCGTGGGTGCTGCGGCCTCGTCGGCGCTTGAGATGTCTTTCGCATCACCGGTGCCGCCTTCGCGACGGTCGGACCCGAGCGACTTAAGAACATAGTTGTTTCCGTCGGATTCGTAAATAATCGCGCGAGACCAGCCATCGATCGTAACAGGTTTTGTCGTATAAGCCTTTGGTCCCCAATTTGGGCATACTTCTGTACCCGGGTCGGCCATCAGAACGGATAGACCTTGCTCGGTCGTCGGGAAGCCCCCGCAGTCGCCGTTGTACATTTCTAGAGCTTTCGTAATTTCTCCGAACCTAAGTTTTGTCTGTTGCACGTTCGATCGGCTTAAGCTGTTGAACACGGTCTGGCCAAGTGTCGCCGCGAGTCCACCAACGATAAGCAGCACGACCATGATTTCGATGAGAGTCAAACCGCGGTTGTTCGCGACTGGTCGGCTGAGAGACGAAGACGGGCTGAATAATTTCGCGGATTTAAACATAGTGAGAAGTCCTTTCGCGTTTCGGAGATGCGCGTTCCGAAGAGTCTCGAGTTTACTGCCGACTCGACGTGAGCTCAAGGACGAGGGTTAATTCGCGGAATTTTACTCTCAGGAAAAGACAAACAACGCGATGCATTGTGGATCACTGTTGGCCGAGCTGCGACATCTGAAAGATCGGAACCATAATCGAGAAGACGACGCTTCCAATGACGAGACCCATGACAACAATCAAGAGCGGTGCCAAGGCTGAGGTGACGCCTTCAATTTCAGTGTCGACTTGAAAATCGAAGCTTGTGCTGACTTGCGAAAGCATCGATTCAAGCTCACCAGTTTTTTCGCCAATACTGATCATGTGGATGACGATCGGAAAAAACTGGCCCGAACGCTTCAGCGGAGCCGCAATCGATTCACCTTCGCGGATGTTGTTTCGGGCATCGTCAATAGCTTCGGCAAGAACCGAATTGCCGACGACGTTTCGAACGATATCCATCGCCTGAAGCATCGCGACGCCGCCTGCGAGTAACGTCGAAAGTGTTCTTGCGAACCGTGACACCGCGATCATACGCGCCAAACGACCAATCATCGGAAGCTTAAGAATAATCTGATCCCACGACCTCGAACCTGATGGCGAATTCTTCCAGCTCCGGATGAAGATGTAGCCGAAGAACAGAACCAAGAGAATGATGTACCAGTAGTCGACAAAAATTCCGCTGATCGCGATGACAAATTCAGTGTACCAAGGAAGTTCCATTTCGGCGCCCGCGAAGACTGCACTCATCTTCGGCACGACAAAGATAAAGATCACGGCAAGCATCGCCATCAAAAAAATCGTCATGATCACCGGATACATGATGGCCGAACGAACTTTCGAGACGAGCGCATTTTGAGATTCGGTGAATTCAGCAAGCCTTAAGAGAATGACGTCGAGGGTGCCTGTGGCTTCGCCGGCCTCGCACATCGTGATAAAGATGTGATTAAAGATGTTCGGATATTTTCCCATCGCTTTGTGAAGCGTTGATCCTTCGTTCACCTGGGTCTTGACGTCAGACACGACGTCGCGAAGAAGCGGGTTATCCATCTGCTCTGAAACTGCGACAAGGCTATCGACAAGCGGAATACCGGCTTT
>JALHOI010000103.1:3789-8813 GCA_022843085.1 Pseudobdellovibrionaceae bacterium | reverse complement strand
TTGGCAGCGCGATAAAATTGTGTTCGGAATTTTCTGAGCCTCGGTGGTCGCCAGAATAAAAACAACGTGAGGGGGAGGCTCTTCAAGAGTTTTCAACAAGGCGTTGAACGCCGCAGTTGAAAGCATGTGAACCTCGTCGATGATGTAGATCTTGTACTTTCCCGACGAGGGCATGTAGCCGACGCTGTCGCGAAGCTCTCGAATCGCGTCGACTCCGTTGTTCGAAGCTCCGTCGATTTCGACAACGTCGATCGCGCGGCCCGACGTAATGTCGACGCAATCCCGGCAAACTCCGCATGGAACATAATCGTTCGAACCCGCACCGTCAGGCCCCGTACAGCGAAGCGACTTCGCCAAGATTCTTGCTGTAGAAGTTTTGCCTGTTCCGCGCACACCGGTGAAAAGTAAAGCCTGCGGCAGACGGTCGCCGCGAAGCGCGTTCACAAGCGTCGTTGAGATGTGATCTTGACCGATCAAATCTTCGAACGATTGTGGCCGCCACTTTCTTGCGATGACTTGATACTGCGACATCGGCTCCTCGGCTGAAACCCTCACGTGAGTTCAGCAAATGAGTTCAGAACAAAAAGGTGACCGGGCACCCCACATCACACTTCGCTGCCGGTACCGTTGCTTCCTTTCGGATCTGGCGGGGTTCGCGGCGGCTCGGTTGTGCGGGACCCGGCCTCAAAAATAGCCAGCCGGACATTTATCTCGATCGGCGGCGGTGAACATAGCATCGAGCGAGGCCGCGAAGGTATTCACGAATCGCCCCACGCACGCCGCGTCATCCTGCGTTCTCACAGTGAGTTTGTTGTGCTCGGCTTCGGTGGAAAACTTCTGTGATCTCGGCACTTAAGGCCATGCGTCAGTGTGGTGGTTCTGTCACGTTTTGGTTGGGATGGGGGACAATTTCGCCCCTTCTATAGCCCAGCTGCAATCTGTTCGATTCGGAGGCACTCGGCCGACCACCAGTTGTAGCTGTGGAAATCGGGGAAAAGTCTGGGGAAAAACGGATCGGCCCAGCGTGCGGCAATCCAACCTGAGTAATGAAGGATACGAAGACCACGCAGCGCTTCGAGTACGTAAAGGTTGTCAGGCACCGAACGGAGCTCTTCGTATCCAGTTAAAAGCGAGTCGAGCTCGCGCTTCGCTTGATCGTCGTGATCGCTCGCGCCCGATAGAAGCATAAAGAAATCTTGCACCGGCGGCCCATTGCACGAGTCGTCGAAGTCGACGAAAAAAAATCCGCCTTCTTTCTGGCCGGTCGAGGAGATCGAATCGACTTGAAGAAGATTACCCTTGTGGCAATCGCCGTGGATGCGAATGTTTTGCCGCGGATCAAGTTCGGCATCGAGGTACTCGAGAATGGCTTCGCATGCGTCTCGGTAACGGCTCCACATTTCGGGGTAAACGATTTGTTCCAGCCGGTCGAGTGCGTGATACCCGTAGGTTTCTGAATCCAACGTCAGGCGATGCTGAGATGAACGCCTGGCGCCGACGTTGTGAAGACGCGCGAGAAGACGCCCGACTGTTTCAAGTTCGCCATTCAAAAATTCTTGCGGCATTCGACCTGCCGTTTTTGGAAAAAGCGCCGTAGGAAAACCTTCGTATTGAAAAACGGTTTCGGCTTGGCCGGTGTTTAGGTTGCGTGTCGAAAATGGAGCCACCGCAGAAATGCCTTCGGCTTTCAAATCGTTTAAAAAATCATGTTCGTCTTGAATAGCGCTCATCGACCACCGACCCGGCCGGTAGAATTTTGCAATCACGCCGGGCCGCGAGCCTGCGGAAGGGCCGATCAATTCATGAGGTTCGACTTTGATATCAAAAACTCGGTTCTCGTAACTGTTGAGTTGAGTGATTTCGCCCGTCGGCATGAAGCCGCTGCTTTCAACAGCGCCGAGAATAAAGTCCGGCGTGAGGTCGTCAAAAACCGAACGTGAATTTCGAATTTGGCCGTCGAGCAAAACATCCGCCATCTCTTTCATGTACTCGCTTTCGCGAGGAACGTGAAGTAACAATCAGGATGTGGCGGGAGTTCAAAGCGAAGCGCGACAGATTGGTCCGTACGAAGTCGTCATTGAACGACGTGCTTCGCGGATGGTGTTTGGACGTCGCCGCCGCGAAAGTCTGCGACTGAGTGTCGAACGAGACGGGACACTCAAGGTGACAGCGCCGCTGCGCACTTCAACCGTACTCGTCGAAGAATTCGTGCTCGCGAATCTCGACTGGATCAAAATTCATAAAGCAAAGGCCGGCGAGCGCTTAGCCAAGTCGCCGCGAAAGCGCTTTGTTGAGGGCGAACTGTTTCGATTTTTTGGCGAAGAAAGAACGCTCCTGATCGAAGAGGCCGAAATCGCGCGGGCACGAGTCGAGGTCAATGACGAGTTCATGATCGTCACGGTGCCGACTGGTTCAAGCGCGCCCGCCGTTATTCAACAAGCCCTCGCAAAATTTTATGACCAGCAAGCGCGGTTGCATATCCCCGAACGCGTCACACACTTTTCACGACAGATGGGCGTCGCTCCGTCTGGAATTTCTTTTCGACGGCAGAAAACTCGTTGGGGCAGCTGTTCTTCGTTGGGACATATCAGTTTTAACTGGAAATTAGTGTTCGCGCCTGAGGCAGTTATCGACTACCTCGTTGTGCATGAGCTCGCACATCTCGTTCACGCCAACCATTCAGATCGATTTTGGGATCTCGTAAAAACAAATGATCCCGAATGCCGGGCGCATCGCCGCTGGCTTCGGGATCATCAACTCGAGACAGAGTTTTTAGACCGCTATTGAATGATGCCGCGATCTTTCGCGCGGAAGTAAAGGATGAACAGACCACAGCCCATCAGTGCAAGGCTGAAGTACTTGCCGACACTGTTTCCGCCTTGGGTAAAGTAGACGGCACCAGCGAAGCCGGCCACCGAAATGATGAAAGGCTTCAGCTCGTAGGCCAAGCTCTCGAGTATCTCGGCTCGCGTGTACTGTTTTTTGTAGGTTCGAACTTGCGGAGTCTTCTTCGTAGCCATCTGATGTCCCCTTCGTGTCTCGATAAATCGTCTCGAGTCGTTATTTATGATGCTCATCTTGCTGTTAGCCCTGCGACACTACGGACCGCTTTTGCAGAACTATCTTTAACTGTTTCCAGTCTAAGCCCTCGATTTTCAGAAGGGAATAGGCGGACTCAAAGTGTGACGATATCCCCATCGTCGGCGCGACTTGGCTGTCCGAAGTTTTGACACCTGTTAGAAACGTAACACCCGATTGCCCCCTCAATTCGTTGCGGGCGTTTTTCAATGCTGAAAACAAAATTATCAAGTTGAGCCGCGACTCTCTCGAAATCTTGCGACGGCGCGATACTCTATTCATTTTTCGGCGCCTCTCTTGGGTCGAAGGTGACGATCTTGGGCACCAAATCGGGCTCTTTTTGAAAGTATTGCCATTAGAGGCGGGTACGCGCTTTGAACTTTCATGGCCTGCGGTCTTCGGACCTGGAGGATCTTTTATGTCGCTCATGCTGCGTGTTACGTCGCCGTCGAAAAATTTAAAACGAAGTTCAATTCGTCGCAATGTTCCGCGTCTGTATGTGCAGGCGATTTTTGCGCTCGCTGCTGCTCTCGCGCTTTCGACTTCTGCTTGTGGCAAAAAGGACGGCGGCACCGGAGCTGTGCCGGCGAAAACAGCTGTTGCGCCCGCTGTCGTAAACACGTCGACAATAGGTAGCGTTGCGGGTACCGGTGGCACGCCATCTTCAGTGCCTGGCGAACTCGATACGGATTCAAGCAAATCTTCGATGGATAAAGTGAATGGCGATGAGGGCGGTCCGCTTGAAGAATATTTCCCTTCAACGGGATCGGCGTCGCGAGGCGAGCCGGATCCTCAAGCACCGAAGCCCTCAGGACCCGCGGCGGTCGAGCCGCTTAAGGTCGAGTCCGTCGTTTACCATGACAAACACGGGATGACTCCGGATCAGATATTTTCTCGCAAGGCAGACGTTGAAACTGACGGTGCTTTCGTCGGCGAACATGTGCGAAGCGATATAGTTTCTTCGAACGGCGAAGCGCTCTATTACTCTGGAAGCAGCGACGATCTGCTGCGCGAAGAACTCTACACACTGGTCAACGAAAACGCGCGAACTGTCGATGAGAAAACTCGCGCCGGCGACAAAGAGCTTGCGCAGACAATTCAACTTTCAAGTTTCACAGTCGACCACAATTTGAATCGTGCCGAACTGAACTTCAGGTTCGAAAGAATGGGTCCGCAAGGCGTGATTGTTCCGCACAATGTGACGATGCAGGGCCCGGTGGATGGCCTGTTGCGTTTCAAAGTTGGCGATTTGAATAGTGGTCCGCGAATGGAAGCTGAAGTCGCGTGCATGGATAATTCTGGTGGCTGCATGACAGTTCACATTAAGGTTAAAGATTTTTCGACCGACTGTGTTCGCGTTGCCCACATGATCGCACGCCGCACGAACGCGACTTTGTACATCGAAGGAAACTCACCCGGAGTCTCGAAGAACGCCGAGTACGACCGTTTCATGTCGCTCATGCTGAATACCGTCTACCGTCCGCGCGGCCAGAATGTCGTCAATCACCTTACGATGACAACATCTGAAACCATCGGCGGCGCTTCGAATTTTTCGGTCACGATGAAAATGCGGCTCATGGACCAATATGGTCGCACGGGCAGCGATACGGTTGAAGTTTCGGGCCCGCTTGCAAAGCCTTACGGTCACAGCCGGATGAACGTCGGTTTAAATGTCGCACCGGCCCTCACGGTGATTAACGGCGAGATCGTTCCGACTGCGGCGATAGGCACTCAGGGCCGTATCATTGATACGATCCGGCAAGGTCGTCTGATTCAGAACGACGGCCGCGGAAATTTGCAGTTTGATTTGACGGTTCGAAGCGCTGCGATTGGTGCGAAGGAAGATCGCATTCGCCTCACGGTTGCGCGGATCCACACGCCAACCGGCCGTAGTCGCCTTTCGATGCACTAGGTCACGTTGGAGAAGTATCGTATCAGCTCGTCCG
>JALHOI010000103.1:0-3779 GCA_022843085.1 Pseudobdellovibrionaceae bacterium | reverse complement strand
TCCGAACGGGTCTCAATCGACAACGGCTGAGACTTCGGACGATGCGCCTGTTCACCGCGTGTTCAACTCGCAATCTGCGCGTCGCTTCCAAGCACTCGCAATCTCTGCTTCTTCTTGAAATTGCTAGAACTCGGTGAAAGCCTTGACGCCAATGGCATATACCGAGTCCACACCCGAGAGCACGTCAGCAGCCGCATCACCAATACCGACGGCGTCTCAGTCGCAGCCTTCGACCGCGGCAACCTCGTTGGCAACATTATCGACAGCGGCATCGGCCGCGGCGAAAGTTCCGCCGATGAAAGTCGAAGTTCCGCAGCTGAGCGACTACACGGACTTCCGCCAGTTTTTAAAAGATGTCTATGCCCATCGCCGCGCGCACGAGAGCACGGGGGTGCGCTCTTATTCATATTCAGCTTTTTCTGCCGCTGCCGACATTAAGTCGCCGAATTATCTTAAGCTGATCATTGAGGGGCGGCGCAATCTCTCTGACGATATGATCGCGCGGTTCGCAAGAGCTCTTCGTCTTCAAAAATCTGAATACGAAGAGTTCGAGGCCCTTGTGCATTACGGTCAAGCGACCGAGCCAATCGAACGCAACCAATATTTGAAATCGCTGGCCGACATTCGTGCGAGGCGCGCATTTGCTTCTGGTGAACTAAGTCCGCAGGCGTGGGAAAAAGTCCCAAGTTGGATGGGCTGGGTGCTTTATGCGATGACCGACCAAAAGAACGTCAGCTTCGATCCCGACGAGCTTTACCGACTGATGCGCGCCAAAACTTCGCCCGAAGATGTACGTGGCGAAATGAAGCGGCTCGTGGCGAATGGAGATCTCAAGCTAGATGTTTGCGACTCTGGGCTGACGTCATATTCCAAGGCGCGCGATTTAATTGATACGCCCCAAGAGTTGCCGGTCGAGATGATCAGGAAGCTTCAAGCTGAACTCATTTACTTGGGTATTGAATCGCTTTTCCGAGACTCGCCAAAGGAGCGCGAGTTCGGTGCGATGACAATTGCGATGACGCAAGCTGAATTCGAGCAGGTTCGATTCGAGCTTCGACAAACACGCAAGCGGATTCAGAAAGATTTAAAGATGAACCGCGAAGCCGCTAAGGGCGAGCGAGTGTACCAGTTGAATATCCAGCTTTTTCCCGTCACTGATAAGGTCGAAGGAGGCCAAGCTTGAAACTCTATTTTTCACCCGGCGCATGCTCGTTCTCTCCTCACATCGTTTTGAACGAACTGGGCATTCCGTTCGAGCTTGTACGGGTCGATATGAAATCAAAGAAAACTTCGACGGGTGAGGACTTTCTCAAGATCAACCCGAACGGTTACGTACCTGCGATTCAGACCGATAAGGGCGAGTATTTGAGCGAAGGGGTCGCGATTACTCAGTATCTTGCGGATCTTAAGCCCGACTCGGGTTTGGCCCCGAAGCTTGGCACCATGGAGCGTTATAAACTGATGGAGATGTTGAATTTCATCACAACTGAAATTCATAAGGGTTTCAGTCCGCTTTTTGCGGCCGACTCGATGGTTGCAAACAAAGAAGGCAACGCGCAGCTCAAGGAGTTCGCGAAAGCAAGACTCGGACAACGCATCGGCTTTTTGGCCGATACCCTGAGCAAGCAACCCTTTCTCATGGGTTCCACGATGACGATTGCGGACAGCTACGCACTGACCTGTTTGCGCTGGTCGAAGATCGTGAGCGTTGATCTTTCGCCGTGGCCGACGATAACGTCTTATATGGCGCGAATGCATGAGCGACCTTCGGTGATGAAGGCTATTCAAGCCGAGGGTCTAAAGGGCTAAACGCCGCGAGGTCCGCAGCCGAAATTTTCTATGGCTTTGCTGAGGTGAGAAACTTTGCGAGAAGGAAAAATGCGGGACGGACCTTGTCTATCAAGGTCGATCATCAGTGGTCGGGGGGCGACCGCATCTGACCTTTACCGTTCTTCATTTCGAGTCCTTGGCGACCTCCGGGAGAATTCGCGTGAGCGAATTCGGGTCTCGGGGGGAGGGGTCCAAAGACCGCCAAAACTTCGAAACTTCTACTGACGCAACCAACTGCTCACGTCCCGCGGTCTTCTGTACAGCAACCGCGAGGCCAGCGACCTTTACGGACGTGGTTCCAAAATAGTATCGGGGATGTTTGGTCTCAACTGGACGGAGTCTCGAAACCACACGTTTCACAATGAAGGCCTTTCACGGCGTGTCGCGAAGGTTTGCGATTTAATTCTAATGGCTTGCGAGCATTCAAGTCCCTTGACTGACGCGTTTTGGCACCATCGTTCCACGAATGGGCACTGAAATACAAAAGGCGTATCTAAGTAAGTGTTTGTCGGGGACAGAGTTTCCGAGGCGGTTTAGTGCTTACGAAATCGCTGCATTTTTGCCTTCCCGAAAGAGGCTTCTGCCTCGTGTTGATTGTGCGCCCGACACAGCAGACGAAGATTCTCGGCTGTGTTTGTTCCGCCTTGAGCGCGAGGCACCACATGATCGACCTCAATCTGAAACTGACTGCCGCAAACTTCATCGCCTCGTTTGAACTGACATCGCCCACGATCGCGGTCAAAAACGTATTTCCTTGTGCGAGCCGGAATCTGACTTCTAATTCGTGAGCCTCGGTTCTGCCGAGTATTTGCGAACGGCGCAGCTCGAGTTTGTGCCGGCGCACCTCGATTCAGCGGGATGTTGGCCGATTCGGCGGGGTTAGATCCTTTAGGGTCAAATGAGGTCTGAGACGAAATGACGGCGGCAGGTGCTGCACACAAGATATTCGCGCCAGCCGAGCCCGCCGAGGCAGAGCGACGCGTCCCGACGGCTTGGGCCGCCGAATTTGAGCTCGGCAGATTATTTTTCGGCGGTTTCGATTTCGAGATTGTCTCCGAAAATTGAGACGCCTCTGACCCAAATCGTCGAAGACCAGATTGGCGTTTCTGCGACGCCGAACGCGCCGCAACACCGGCGCCGGTGCCGCCGTGCATTAGAGATTCTTGCGGGCGTTTGCGAGACGGTTTCGGCGGTCTTTGATCTAGAAAGTGGTCGACAGCGACTTCTACAAGTTCGGCAAAAGACGCGCCGAAGTTTCGATGCGACAGCACGTCTCTAAGCCGTTTGAGTTTTTCCATTTGTCTATGTGTGAATGTGACGTGCACTCGAATGTGGCCCGAATCCGTGACCCGCAATCTCTCGGACCGCGCGGCCAATTCGATTGCGGACTGAGGAAACATCGCATGCAAACTCATCTGCGCCGAGCGGGTCGACTGACGTTCGATTTTAGCTACGGCCTCGAGTTTCTTCGTTGGCGCAATCGTCTGACCGGTACGTTTCTCTTCGGCTCGAAAGATTCGCTGTGCGTCGGCGAGTGCGGTTACGCTGACGGCGCCCGATTCAATTTTAGTTTCGAGTTCGGGCAATTTTCGAAGCAGGCGGGCGGATTGTATTCTGCGCCATGCCGCAGACTCGGAGTATCCGAGATCTCGGGTGAGAAAATCAAATGCGGATGCGAAGCCGAGCCCGAGGTGGCAGCGCCGATACTCGAGCTCGTTGATGCAGCGTAAGATTTCAAGTGTGATTCGACGCTCTCGAGCAGCTAGATCGCGGAAATGGGATAAAAAGTCTGAGTCCGCTAATCTTGAACTTCCGCAGCTTTTTGAGTCTCCGATCGTGTGACCGTTTACCGCGCTTTTCATTTAAGTCCTCCGAGTTTCTCGAAGAGCAAACTCGAGGCTTTTGTGGGTAGGCGAAATTTACCAAGACGACATGGAGGAACGGACGAA
>JALHOI010000102.1:4034-8830 GCA_022843085.1 Pseudobdellovibrionaceae bacterium | reverse complement strand
CTTGAACATAGCGAAAGAAAACCACAGGCAAGCATTGTTTGACCAGAATATTGCCCTGATCACCAGAGAGTGTGGCAAGCCCCGTCACGCATTTGTCGAGCATCCCGGCAAGGTAAGGAACCTCGGGGCTCATTTTAAGATCCCAGTGAACACGATCAGGTTTTCCGTCCTCCCAGAAGACCATGTCGAAGCTGACGTGGTGAACAGTGATTTGGCAATTCGGTATGCCAAGACAATTCGGTTGCTGTTGAACAAGGGCCGGCGGCGCCTGCTTCACGACAGAAACCTTCAAACCGTGGTAGGTCACACGAACGTTGGATGCGGCCGTCGTCAACGTGGCCTTAGAATCGCGAAGCGACTGCAAAAGTTCGCGTGATGTACGCGCACGAAGCATTGATTGAACCTCGGATCTCAAGGTGTACATCGCGGTGGATTCAACTTCGGCCGAAGTTCGATTTAAAATTGCGTTCGCTTTTTCGATACGAAACGGAATTTCAGTGCTGGTTTTTTGAACTTCGCCGTTGATGTATCTTTGTTTATGCTCAACGACCGTAAATAAAATTTCAGATGCAGTCTCTTCGCGCTCAATCACGGTTTGCGAAGTGTCTGAGAGCACGGCGAAAGCAGCACCGCCTCCAAGTTCTTGAGTTTCTGAAACGACGTACGCTTCGCCAAGCGCAATCGAAGCGGGGTCTGTGTCAGCGAGGGGTTCGCCCACAGCTTCGTCGATTGCTTCAGCGGTCACTTCAGGCCCCAAATTGAGGGGTAAGACTTCTTTGTCGCCCTGGCACCCGCTCATTTGAGTCAGCATAAAAGGTAGCAAGAGCACCAATACGAGGTGAACCACCATCAACGCGCGAGAACCGTTGAAGGGCCTCATACGGAATCCCATCCCCAAATCCAAAGACGAAGCGGTAACACTTTGTCGAGAGCGTCAGCAGTTGGCCCGTCGAACTTATGCTGGGTCGAAGGTTTTTCGGGCCCGAACACCAACCGAAGTAGGTCAGTTTCAGAATCTGTCGAGTAGCGGCTACTGCCGCGCCCGAATTCAAACTTCACCGGCGCACGGTCGCCCGTAAAACTCTCGGTCAGAATCAAATCGTTGATTCCTTGTGATTTCGCAAACCGGTGGACCTTCGCAAAGATCGAATCGGTTTTAAGAATTTTAATCATCCCAAGATATCCACGATGTTCTGCACAGCCCGTTGCCTTTAGAGTTGCGATCAGATTTTGTGCGTGGGCCGGAGCCATCAATCTCAGATCGCGTTTTTGCAATTTTCGCATGTGGGTCAGTAGTGATAGAAGCGCCTCGTTCGACCCGCCCCACTCGTGAATGTAACCGTCGAGGTCCGCACCTTTTCCTTCGACCGCATAGGCGACAAGCTTTCCGGTTTGATCCCAGGCTGTCGACACACGTGTATTTGGTATCGCCAGCATCGCGCGGACATCTTCAAGTGTGCGGTGAGAGGCCACTGAATGTTGGTTAAAGACGCGAAGAATCGCATCAGCGGCCACACGATTAGAATCATTGAAGGTGAAGGCCGTCGAAGTCGAGACGTCGCGGTCAATTGCTATTGAAACTTCACCGCCGGCAAGTTCGAATCCGAGGCGCCGATAGAAGTCAAAGAGATCTGTCCAAAGAATCGCGAAATCACAATCGGCTTGGCGAGCTGCATGAAGACAGCTCTCGATAATCCGAGTTGAATGACCTTGGTTTCGGTAATCATCAGCTGTGACCACGCTTCCGATCGCAGCGACTTTGAAGACACCCATCGGTGTTTTCAGAATTATAGGTTTGAAGACTGCGTGCGCGATGACGTTTCCGTCTTCGATGATAACTCGCATGTTGTGGGCTTGCGACCGCGCAAGCGATGTCGGGTACTCGTCGAGCATCGACCATTTGTTACCAGGGCGCAGGCTCTTGGTTAAAAAATTGATGACGAGTGGCCACTCGTTTTCGCTGGGCGCACGTGGCCCCTCGAATTTGAGACCCACGGGCTGCGAACCTTCAGATCCTTCCATGGACCCTCCTTGAACTGAGCTTAGAATACCGCGTTCCGGCGGTCGGGGCCGCTTGAACGCGCATCTGCAGGTTGGGTTCTCGCCCAAGGTCTTGGGTTGACCAGACCTAAGGCGTCGGGCGAGACTCGTCAGCATTATGCTAGTGGCTTTTGTTGAGAGCTTTAAATACGTCGGTCACCTTATCCCAGTCGCATGCTTGCGCATTTTTCTTGGCGGCTATTACCTAAAGCACTCGATCGCAGCTTTTCAAAGCGACTTTCTCGTCAAGGCGTACCTGGCCGAAGACATACGAAATCACCTTCCTGTTTCAACAGCACCGGATTGGTTTCGGTGGTCTCTCGAAAATGCCGTGATACCTAACTGGCAGATCTTTGCGATTGGTGTTGCGCTGGCCCAAGCGTTCATTGGAGCCAGCTACATCATCGGCTATCTTGTGCGTCCTGCGGCCATTATCGGCGTTCTGTTATCCGCAGGTCTTATGGGTGCGATTGGAGTTGGAAGCGCGAACGGTGCCGGCAACTTGGCCGGAATCGGTTTGCAAGCTACGACATTCATGTTGGTCCTGCATCTCGTTCTGGGCTGGATCGGCGCGGGCCGATGCCTTGGACTTGATTTCTTTTTCTACAAAAGGCACCGCGGCCTCTGGTGGTAGTCATGACCAACAAACGAAAGCTTCAGTGTGCCATAGCCTCGGCGCTTGCGGTCTTCTTTGTGATCTCGGCCCTTTCGATCATTTTGAAGAATCGAACCGGCCAATCGTCAGGTGATCCTTCAGCCAATTTTTCTGGCGAAGAATTTAGCGGTGCGCCAATTGAAGCCTCTGAACTTCGAGTTCTCGCGTATTCGAGTTTCACTGCGCCCTGGGGGCCCGGGCCGGCTTTGGTTGAAATGTTTGAAGCCCAAATGAAGCGTGAGAATTCAGACGTAACAGTCGTTTTGCTTCAGGCTGAAGACGCAGGACTTCTGCTAGCGAAAATGGAGGCTTTTCCGGCTGATGTTGTTATTGGCTTCGATCAGCTTGGGGTTCGCCTTGCGAAGTCCAAAAAAATTTGGCGACCTCATGGCGTTTTTAATTCGCGTTATTCAGACGAACAGTTTCTCGCTTTTGACTGGGCTCCGATCGGATTCATTTACCGGAAAGGCGAGATCGAGCCGCCGCAAAACTTCGCTGATCTACTTGATTCGCGATTCGAATCTTCGATTGCGCTTCAAGACCCCAGATCGAGTTCGCCGGGTTTTCAATTTTTGAATTGGATCGTTGCGGAAATGGGCGAAGACAGAGCTTTCGAATACTTAAAAAAGCTGAAGCCGAATGTTCATTCGATGTCGGGTTCGTGGTCTCAAGCGTACGGACTTTTCACCCGTGGACTGGCAAAAATTACGTTCAGCTACGCGACTTCGATTTTGTATCATCGGATCAGTGAAAAGGACGATCGCTACGGATTCGCCAAATTTGAAGGTTCGCATCCGCTTCAAATCGAGTTTGCTGCAATTTCGGAAAAATGTAACAGCTGCGCGAAAGCCAAGAAGTTCATGGCTTTTTTAAGCTCGACCGAAGCTCAAAAAATTATCATGAATCGAAACTGGATGTTTCCGGTGAACGAGGTGGCCCTCGCGGGCTCGCCGTTCGCGACGTTCATGAAAGAAATCGACTTTCAAAGTCCGACACTGGTGACGAAAGATCCCGAAGGGTTGCTCAAGCGGTGGCGCGACGAAGGCCGACAATGAGGCGAAGCGGGTTACTTCTTTTAGTTTCAATTTTCGTTGCGCCCTACTTTTTTGCTCTGTTCATTGCGAAATTTCAGCTGAGGCTTCCGGCTGATTTTCTCAGTTTGATTGCGACAGCATTTTTTCAAGCGGCAGGCTCGGCGGTCGGGGCCTTGTTCATTGGTGTCATTGGTGCCGTCGGGCTACTTGGGCGTAACGACCAGAATCAGCGCCGCTGGGAAATGGTGGCGCTGGTTCCAGTTGCGGCGCCGGCGATTGCCATCGTGCTGGGGTTCATGACGCTGTTTCCGAATTGGCGTGGGCTATCGGCCGTTATTGCGACTCACTCGCTGGCGTCGGCAGGACTCGTCGCCGTCATCATCTCTCGACAAATTCAGACCGCCCTCGGCGGAAGTATCGAACTTGCGTGGGTCGAGGGCGCATCGCGTACGGCAATTTGGCGTCGAGGAGTTCTGCCAGCACTCAGGGTCGATGTATTCCGCCTCGGCATTTCAATATTCGCGGCAAGCCTTGCCAGCTTCTCTATTCCCCTCTTGCTTGCGGGGTCTGATCTCGTCGCGCTTGAAATTGCTATTCATCAAGCGATTCGCTTCGAAAGCGCGTGGGATATCGCTGCGGCGCTTTCGCTGTTTCAGTGGGTTATATTTTTAATTCTGGTGTTTCTTCTGAGGGCACCAGCCCAATCGTCGCAGACTCCTGAAACCGAAATTCGCAGCCCGATCGGACGAATTTTAGGCGCACGTGGTGTCGTTCTTCTCGTCTTAATTGCGCCTTTAATGATCGGCTTTTCGCTCTTGCACGCCCCAGTCAAAGGGTTCATGCAGCTTCGGTCGGCACATCTCTTTGATCACCCGGCTCTTCTCATGTTGGCGTTTCAAGGGTCATTCATCACGGCGACACTGGCCGGTTTATTTTCATGCCTTCTACTTCTGGCATTTGCTGCGCTAACACCTTCGCGGCGCCTTCGCACTTGGTTTTCAGGCTACGTTGCTCCAAGTGTTGCCATCACGGGATTTGCAACGCTCGTTATTGGTTGGGGTCGCGAC
>JALHOI010000102.1:0-4024 GCA_022843085.1 Pseudobdellovibrionaceae bacterium | reverse complement strand
CGACCCGTCATTTGCTCTCGATTGCATGCGAATCGCGCTGGGTGCGGCGCTGCTGTTTACACCAGTTATTTGGCGTCTGCGCTGGGAGCAAACTCTTGCGCGCTTAGAAAGCCAGCTGAAGGTTGCCGAGACACTGGGTGCTCCGAATACAATGATACTTCAACGTGTGCTTTGGCCGCAGCTACGTGAAGTGATGTTCTGGTCGGGCGGGGTCGTTTCATTTTGGGTCTGGGGTGACTACGCGCTGGGCTCGATCGCCGCTTCGAGGTCGATGACACTTGGGCTACTCGCCAAGGGACTGCTTGAAAGTTACCGCGTTGAAGCGGCGTCGCTTGTGGTTCTTGTTTGCCTCGCGATGGGGGCCATCAGCTACCGTATTTTTCAATATGGAGGGACGACTCGTGTCACTCGTTAAAGTCTTAAAACATCAGTACGGAGATTTCGAGATCGACATACGCAACTGGGAAATTCCCGACCACGGAGTGACCGCATTGTGGGGACCGTCAGGTTCCGGTAAGTCGTCTGTCTTGAGACTCCTGCTCGGGCTAGACCCAGCCAATCAGCTCAGTTGGCTTGTCGGAAGTGATGATCTGGCAGCTGTCCCTGTGCCGATGCGCCGTCTTGGGATTGTGTTTCAGCACGGCGAACTTTTCGGCCATATGACCGCGCGCGAGAACATTGAATTTGCCGGCGATGCCGCTGTCAAAACGCGTGGCCTAAAGGTCTCGCGAGTCGAAGAAAATACCGAGCGTTTCATCGAGCGATTGCGTCTAAACGCGGCTGCAGACCGACCGGCAAGTCTGTTGTCAGGAGGAGAGCGGCAGCGAGTTGCACTCGCTCGTGCTCTCATTGGCGAGCCCCGAGTTTTATTTTTGGACGAACCGTTTTCGGCGCTCGATGCCGAAAACCGAACCGAAGCGCGCGAGCTTGTGCGATCGGTGCTAGGCGAACTTGGGACTCCCGCCGTTCTTGTCACTCACGACGCCAGCGACCTTGCAGGTTTTAGCGGCAAAATTTCTCGCATCGAGAACGGTCGCATCGTCTCTGAAAAGGCTCTGACTTAAATCGACTTACAACCCTGGCCACACGAGTTGACGGGCGCTTAACGGAATAAAACTCGCGCGCGCAGCGATCTCGGCACATGCCACAAAGTCGGCGTGGGCAAAGCCCAAGTGGTCGGCCAACGCGTCGTATTCATGCGACAAATTAAAGTCGAAAACTCCGGGATCGTCCGTGTTGATCGTGACTAAAACACCGGCGTCGCGCAGTCGTAAAATTGAATGATCCGAGATCGATCGAAACGTATTCGTCAGAATGTTCGAGGTCGGGCAGACTTCGAGCGGAATACCGAGACGGACGATTTCGCTAAGGACTGCGCTTGATCTGGGAATTTCTGGATTCGCGATTTGTACGCCGTGCCCGATGCGTTCGGCGCTAAGCCGATGAATTGATGTCAGGACATTATCTGCGGCCGAGGCGACATTTGCTTCGCCCGCGTGAATCGTCACGTGAAGACCGCTGGCCCTCGCCATTAGAAACATCGCGTCAAACGGTTTGGGTTCGAAGCCGTCTTCGTTGTCGGCGAGATCAACGCCGACAAATGTTTCACGATGCTCAATCGCAAAATCGATGACCGCGGCACCGACAGAAACCGGCTTTATTCTTTGAACAATGGCGATCAGGCCCACCGCGATCGGTAAATGCCGGCACGCTTCAACGCCGTTGACGATCGCGAGGTGAATCTGTTCGAACGACAGATTCTCGTGCCCATCTTGAATAAATGTCGGTGCGTATCTGAGTTCCAGAATGCGAATGCCTTCGGCCGCCGCATCTTCGATGCATTCGCGAGTAACTCGCGTCAGAACTGCTGAACTCGATAGCGCTTTTTGCGCCGCTTGAAATTTTCTGAGGACCGCGCCCAAGTCGGACATCGGTTCTTTGACAAGATACTTCGACGCAAACGCTGCGGGATCGGTGGGAACTTTTTCTCCGGCCGCCAGAAGCAATTCTCGCAAAGTTTGGGGGCGGATCGAGCAGTCGAGATGACGATGTAGATCGACCTTGGGAAGCGACGCCCAGCGGCTCTCGCGAGAGGGTTTACAGGTGCTGGTCAAGCCAAGGTGGGTTCGGTTACTCATTGACTGAAACCATAGTTGACGGCCCCGACGATTCAAGCGAATAAAACCGCATGTCAAATTCATTGGACTCATCAGCCGGCGCAGTTTCTCCGATCAATATAGCTTCACGTCTTGCGACGTCGTACGGCCTCACGCCGCAGTGGTCGGCAAGCTTTCAACGTCAGTCTGGTGAATCGGTTCAAGCGGCTGACCCGCGGGCAACGAGGGCCATGGTCGCGCTGATGGATATGGAGGCGCAACTCGGCGGTGCCGCCTCTCATTTCGGAGGGCCGTCCGCTTTCGCCGAACTGATGTCCGCGACCTTCGGAATCATGTTCGCGGATGCTCAGAAAACTTCTTCAAGCGGCAGTGCGAAAAAATCTTGGAGCGAGCTGTACAACTTTGTGAACGACGCAGGTCATTGCGAAAATGGTCTGTATGCTCTTCGCGCTAATTATAAAATGTCTGGATTGACGTTAGAATCTCTTCGCGGCTTTCGATCGATCGAATCAAAACTGACCGGGCACGGTGAAGCCCACTTGTTTCCTGAAGGAGTTTTGATTTCAAATGGCCCCTTGGGTTCAAGTTTACCGCAAGCGCAGGGCCTTGCTGCCGCCGATGCTTTGCGAAGTCGACGAGACCGCGTGACGGTATGTGCGCTATCTGACGGCGGTGCGATGGAGGGCGAGGCTCGTGAGGCTTTTGCTGCTATCCCTGGCCTCGCGTCGAAAGGTAAGCTCGCCCCGTTTGTCATGATCATCAGCGACAACCGCACAAAACTTTCTGGTCGCATCGACCACGATTCATTTTCGATGGATCCGACCTTCAAATCGCTCGAACCGCTTGGGTGGAAGGTTCTTCGACTTGAAGAAGCCCACTCGCTTCAAGCCTGCGCGACGATAATCGAAGAAGCCTTCGACGCCGCAAGGATGAACCCGTCGGTTCCGGTTGTGATTCATGCGAAGACGATCAAAGGCAAAGGAAACAAAAAGGCCGAGGCCTCGGCAACCGGCGCCCACGGCTTTCCGCTGAAATCTTCAAAAGAGTTGCCGGAATTTTTGACTGAACTTTACGACGGCAAACCGGTGCCACCGCAGTTCATGGCTTGGAGCGAGACTGTGCTTCAACGCGAAGAAAAACTCGCCGCCGAAAAGGCTGGAAAAATGACGGCGACCGTTTTGCCGTCGATGCCCGGCGCTAAACTTTTAAAACTTCATCCAACCGAAAAAATTCAAGTTGGTGTTGCGAAAGCCATGATCGAGGCTCGCAAGCGCGGACGTCCCGTGATTTCGGTTTCAGCGGACCTGCAAGGTTCGACTGGTGTCGCTGATTTTCACAAGGCGTTTCCTGAAGCGGCGTTAGACGTCGGTATCGCTGAATCGAATATGATTTCAACGGCCGCTGGGCTTTCGCTCGGCGGCTTTATTCCGTTCGTCGACACGTTTGCGCAGTTCGGCGTCACGAAGGGTTCATTGCCGCTGACAATGGCCAATTTATCACAGGCGCCCGTGATCGCGGTGTTTTCTCACACGGGCTTTCAAGACGCCGCTGATGGTGCCAGTCACCAGGCGCTTTCGTTTATCGCCCAGCTTGCGAGTATCCCACACGTTGAGGTCTATTCACTTTCAACTTCAAGCGAAGCCGAAGATCTCATCACCGAAGCGATCGAAGACTTTGCCGAAACTCGCGCGAAAGGCAACGTGCCGCCGACCCGTGTGTTTTTCTTGGGGCGCGAGAATTTTCCGCGCCGACTTACGAACGAGGGTTACAAACACGAACTGAAAAAATGGCCGATTTCGCTTTCATTGAATGGGGGCAGCGGCGCCGTTTCTTCTCGCGGAAAATTTGTCACGATCGTCGCAAGTGGATCACTGTTACCTGAGGCCATTAAAGCCGCCGACTTGCTC
>JALHOI010000101.1 GCA_022843085.1 Pseudobdellovibrionaceae bacterium | reverse complement strand
CAAAAATCGTTTTCTTCGAGAATGTCGTAATCAGTTCGGAGATAACCCCGAATGCCGGCAGGATCATGATGTAGACCGCAGGGTGAGAATAGAACCAGAAAAAATGCTGGAACAAAACCGGGTCACCGCCAAGAGCCGGATCAAAAAATCCGATGCCAAAGACGTTTTCCATCGCAAGCAAAAGCACGGTGATTGCGAGAACCGGAGTCGCAAGAACCTGAATGATCGCCGTCGAGTAAAGCGCCCAGATGAAAAGCGGAATGCGATTCATCGTCATCCCTGGAGCTCGCAGTTTGTGCACAGTGACGATGAAGTTGAGACCCGTCAGAATCGACGAAAAGCCTGCGATGAATACGCCGACGACCATTAAGATTACCGCTGGTTGGTGGCTGATCGAATTGGGCGTGTAGAACGTCCAACCCGTTGAGGCTCCACCAAAGAAGAGCGACATCAGTGCAACGCCCGCCCCCACGATCAAGCAATACCAGCTCAGCAAATTCAGCCGCGGAAACGCGACGTCTTTAGCCCCGATCTGCATCGGCAAAAAGAAATTGCCGAGAAACGCGGGAATGCCTGGGATGATGACCAAGAAAACCATGACGGCCCCGTGGTAGGTCATAACCTTGGCATACTGGTCGGCACTCATGATCGTCTCGCCGGCTGAATAGAGCTCGGTTCGAATCAAGAGGGCGAAGACACCGCCGACTAAGAAGAAGAAAGCGACCGTGATGAAATAAAGAAGCCCGATGCGCTTGTGATCAAGCGTGGACAGCCAATTCCATAGGCCCTTTTCGTGGTTGAGATAGTTTGATCCTGTAACGTGAGCTGCGTGAGCGCCTGCTGGTGTTCCCATGGTGCCCACCTCCTTACTTCAAAATTTTTATGAATTCGATGATCGCAGTGACTTCGTCGTCCGAAAGCTGACCGGCGTACACCGGCATGACTCCCGCAGGATAGCCCGCTGCGATTTTCGCCGCTGGATTCAAGATTGATTCACGAAGATAATTCTCGTCGATCGTCACCGAGCCGCCACCTTCTAGGTTGCGCTTAGCACCCCAAGCCGCCTTGAACGTTGGGCCGACGACGCGCGAACCGTCGGCGCTATGACATCCGACACACGCCTTGGCTCCGTAAAGCGCTTTGCCCTGATCGGCGAGCGATAGCGTTCCGCTGCTTTCTGCTGAAAGCCACTGATCGAAATCCGCCTGCGGTACCGCTTTAATCTGCGCTTTCATCGCCGAGTGACCGGCACCGCAGAACTCAGTACAGAAAACCCAGTAATCGCCGGGCTGATCGAAATTGAACCACATCATCGTGAATCGCCCTGGAACAACGTCTTGCTTCACGCGGGCCGAAGGAATGAAGAACGAGTGAAGTATCGGCCGATCGGATCGGTCGGTCGAAGCTTCGTTGATTTTCTCGGAAGCCATGATCAATTTGACGGGACGACCGACCGGCACGACCATCGTGGCCGGAATTTTTTGACCGTTGTCATCAACGCCCGATGTGACCACTCGGCCGCTCTTGTAGATGAAGCGCCAATCCCACTTCTTAGCCATGACTTGAACTTCGAGTGCACCTTCGGGCACAGTCCGCATGTCGTGGTAAACCTTCCAACCCCAAAAGAAGACGAACATGAAGATGACAAAAGGTATGAACGACCAAACGAACTCAAGCGTGTGGTTGTGGGTAATGTAGGCCGTTTTGTCGTTCGCCGTTTTTCGCTGATATTTGTAGATGAAGTAAAACAGCCCACCAATCAGAAGGATGAAAGAGATCAAACTTGAGATCAAAAGGAAGGTGTAAATCGAGTCGACTTCGCCCGCAATTTTCGTCGCCGCCGGTGGCATGTAAGTACTCGGTGCCGACCAAGCGGTCGCAGCCGATGACATCACGACACCCGCAGTGGCCCGAGCCACAAAGCTCGTGATGAAACGATGGCCATTTACGAAACGGTAGGGGTTCATCGAACGTTCTCCTTAGTGCGAAACCAAAATGGAACAAGAAACGCACCGATGACAAGCAGGACTAGTACGCCGCCAGCGCGCATCACATTGAATGCGGCCAAAGTATATCGATTCGCTTTTGGATCGTAGTGAAAACAGAAAAGAATGAGTTTGTCGATCGCGTTTCCGATTTTGCCCTTTGAAGCTTCAAGCATCGAGAGTCGCACGGTCGTTGGGTCAAACACGATTCCATAAAGGTAGCGTGTGATGGTTCCGTCTGGAGCAATCGCAAAAGCCGCCGCCGCATGGGCATATTGCTGTTGCGCTTCGTCCCACCGGTACTTAAACCCGACCGACTCGGCAAGCGCCGCGGTTGTCGGGCCCGGCCCCGTCAAAAAATGCCAGCCGTCATTTCCATCGGGGCGATCGTAAGCGCGCAGGTAACTGTCTCGCTTTGCGCCTGCCAAAGTCGCTGTTTCTTTCGGATCAAAACTGACAACGACCAGGTTAAATTCTTTTCCCAGCGGTTCCTTCATTTGCTTGAAGGCATCGTTCAGGCCGTTCAGATGAAAATTGCAGAGGCTTGGGCACGAATAGTAAGCGAGGCTTAGCAGAATCGGTCGACCGTTCTTCGTGTAGTCGCGAAGGGTGACTTCTTTACCGTTGTGGTCGATCAGCTTCGCGTCGAGGTCGACTTTTTCTCCAAGCCGATCCTTGATATCGATGTCTTCAAGCTCTGCGGGAGTGTCGTTGGCCGTGCCAGGCGGAGGCTTCGCAAAATCTCGACCTTGCGCGAACGCGCCCTGCGCAGCCGCCGCAAGCAGCGCACAAAAAACGAGACTTCTTAATTTGCCTCCGACCGAACGAGCCATCTTCAATCCTATTGTAGCGTCGGCGCCTTTGCTTTTAAGTCCGCTTCTGAATCGTTCACTTTGTCTTGCGTAATCGAATGAATGAACTGAACAAGCGCCCATCGATCTTTCGCCGGCAACGCATCTTTGTAACCCTGCATCGAAGTTCCTGGAACACCATTTTGAAGCGTTGCAAACAGCCCCAGCTCGCTTCCGCCTTGCTTCCACTTGCCTTCAATCAGATTTCTCGGTGGCGGCTTCAACGCCCCGCCGGCGACCCCATCACCCTTACCTTCGTTGCCGTGGCACATCGCACAGTTCGTTTTGTAGACAGCTGCGCCGTGCTTCACCATATCGTCGTTCGGTAGCCACGGTTCTGTGATTCCAGAAACGTCCACCTTCACTTCGGCCACTTTCTGTTCGACGGCCGCTTCCTCAAGAGGCTTGATTTCTTTGAGATCAATGCCCCCGCTGAAAAAGCTTACGTAGATGAAAGACGCAAAGGTCACAACCATCGACAGAATGAACATCGTCATCCCGCCCTGGTTGACACCCGACTGGCTTTCTTCGCGATGATTCGCGTCGAGCACGGGACCTTTATCCGATGAATTATTGTCCGAAGTAGTCATGGATCCTCACTCGTGAAAAACAATCGTAGTGTTTCAAGCTCATCGTTTCAAGAGCATGGGAGCACGACATTCCAAGCAAGTTCCCAGTGGCAATTTCCCCGCGGCAAGTTCCGAAAGGTAGTTTGCCATAGGAAGGACGCGAGTCATCAGCGCGATTCCCAGCAACGAAATCAAACAATTGTTGCGACGCTCTACAAATTCTCACTTCGCTTCGAGCGACGCAAGCCTATTCAAATTTTCCATTGTTTTTCGAATTGCGCTTGTGTCTCAATCTGCAGAATTTTAGAAATCTTGACTCGATACCAACCTGATAAAACACACTCGAACCGCCGTTTTTTTCGTGCTCAACAAACAAGCAGATTGGTTCAAAAAAGACTGTCCATGTAGAGCATTTGCTCTACTCGTGAGCTCTAAATCCCTATGATTCCAAATACTTAATGCGATGCAACTCATGACGCTAGGCATTTCCAATGTCTGAGTGAAAGCTCTTTTGGCGTTGACTGATTCTTAACCCGACCAATAGACCGGGCTGAGATGTCGACAAAATCAAATATCAAATTCAATTTTCAAAATAAGAGCGTGGTCGTCACCGGAGGCGCGCGGGGCATCGGTTTACAGATCACACGGCAGTTTCTAGATGCGGGCGCGAAGGTCTCAGTTTGGGAGTTTTCGCTCGAGTCGATCGAAGTAGCGCGGGCCGAGCTCGCGGCATTTGGCGATCGCCTTCACTTTCAGCAAGTTGATGTCTCGAAATTTTCATCGGTCGAAGCCGCCGCTAACTCTCTTCCATTCGCACTTGATATTCTGGTCAACAACGCTGGTATCACGCGCGACAAATCTTTCGGAAAGATGACCGTCGAAGATTTCGAAGCGGTCATCGATACCAACCTGGGCGGCGTCTTCAACTGCACCAAAGCGCTGCTCCCGAAATTCGCAGACACACCCAGCAAGCGGATCATCTCTATAGCGTCCGTCGTCGCACTCTATGGAAACTTCGGTCAAACAAACTACGTCGCCGCAAAAGCGGGGGTCATCGGAATGACAAAGACGTGGTCTCGCGAACTTTCAAGGAAGGGCTTTACCGCCAACGCCATTGCTCCGGGGTTCACGATGACTCCGATGGTTGAAGCGATGCCCGCCGAGGCTCGTAAAGGCATCGAAGACAAGGTTCCAGCCGGGCGATTTGGCAAACCTGCCGACATCGCGAACGCTTGCCTGTTTTTAGCGTCAGACGAAGCGTCCTACATAAGCGGAACAGTGCTTTCGGTGGATGGCGGTCTCGTCGTTTAGTTTAAGATTTTAGTATTTGAGCTGTCAGTCAAAGTTTGGTCGCGAGGGGCGAGTCGAACGAATCAGTGGGCTTCATGGAGGGGGATTCGGTTATGTGTAAGGTACGAGTTGGAATTCTTGCGTTGGGTTTGTTTCTCGCCTCGACGGCGCCAGCTGAAGCGGCCAACCAGTGTCAGGAAATTTTCAAGACCGGTTCTTTTGATAACGGTGCCGATTCAAGCGGTAAAAGTAAGCGCGACCTCAAAGCCCGCTTCACTGTCGACGCCAAAACAAAACAAAACCGGATGGAGTCATTCGTAGAAATCGCGAACAACCGCGAACTTTGGGTCGACTATTTACAACCTGCGCCCGGCAAACCAATCATCGTTTTGCTCAATGGCCTCACTTACCGGGTCGGCCTGTGGGACCGCTTCGTTCGCGAACTCAAAGGCGAGGGCCTTGGAATTCTTCGTTACGACCCAATCGGAATGGGTGAAACGATGAAAAAATACGGCCCACCAACCCGAGCCGTCACAATCACCGAACAAGTCGCCGACCTCAACAGGCTGCTGATCGCACTGGGTATCACTCAAAAAGTCCACGTTTTGGGTTTGTCGTACGGCGGCGGCATGGCGATCGAATTCGCAGCTACGTTCCCACACAAAATTGCAACCGTGATACCTGAAGCCGCGTACACGGGCCCCCTCAAAGGGCAGGTCGATCAAATTAAAACCCAGATCGCTTTGACCCGAGCCGCCTTTCCTTTCAACCCCGCAACCGATCGCCAGCTGTACTCGTATTTTCTTCGTCAGTCGGTTTTTACGACCTACTGGATCAGCGAACGGGTTGCTCTCGAACATCCCTACAAACTTGAATCGATCTTTCAGCTCGCCGACGGCGCGACGGACTTTCGCGCCTCGGATTTCGTCAATCAGCTGCCGAAAGGTACGTTGCACCAGATCGACGCGGGTAAAGATCAATACATCACCCCCGACGTCCCGCAGGCTTTTTGGGATTCACTTCCTCTCGACGTTCGCGCAAGCCGTATGATTCTCGATCACTCCGAACACAAAATACCAGAAGCCATGCCGAGCATTTCTGCCGAGTGGGTGAAGCTGATCATCAACGGAGACAAGCGTCTTCAAAACGGCAACACGTGGCGCGGTGGAGTTTACGAGGGCGGCTTTATCGCCGACGGCGAAAAAATCGAAATTAAGTAGCCCTCATTCTCATAAGGAGTCCGATTATGGCGCGTGTGGAACTGAAAGATTTCGGAATGAACGTCGACGTGACGTTGGGCGTTCTACCGCTCGACACGATTTTTCTTCACGGAAACTTGGCGTCGAACACGTGGTGGGAGCCAACTCTCGCAGAAGTCAAAAAAACCGCCAAGCCCGGGCTTGAAGGTCGCTTCATCGCAGCCGAGTGGCGAGGTTACGGAAAGTCGGACGCGCCCAAAACCGAAGACGAGCTTCATCCGTCAGCGCTTGCCGACGACTACATTTCGCTATGTGAAAAAATGGGCATCAAAAAAGCATGCTTGGTGGGCCACTCAACAGGAGGTCTGATCGCCTTGTGCGCGATGCTGAAAGCGCCGACACTTTTCGATCGCGCCGTGCTTCTTGATTCGGTCGGCGCCACCGGAATTCAATTTGGTCCTGAAATGTACGCCGCCTTCACACAGATGAGCGAATCGCGAGAAGTCACTGAAATGGTCATGAACGGAACGATTCACGGAAATGACATGAAGAATCCGCTCTTTCAAAGAATCGTCGACGACACTTTCTCTGCGGCAAAAATTAACTGGCATGGCGTTCCGAAAATGCTGCATATCACGAACATCTCGGCCGATCTCGCAAAAATAAAACAAAAAATTTTAGTTCTGCACGGCGAACTCGATCCGATCATTCCAGTCGAGACTTCGCGCGCGCTTGCCGCCGGGTTACCGAACGCAAAGTTCGAGGTTCTTTCTGGCCAAGGACATTCAACCAACGTCGAAAACCCTCAGCTTTTTGTTTCAAAAATGATCTCGTTTTTGTTCGATCGATAAGGCGAAATTTATGACAGTAGCTTCTTTGAATTCGTCTCGTGCGACTATCACGGGGCTTGGACTTTATGTTCCCGAACGTGTCGTCGAAAATGGCTTTTTTGACGAAAAATATGGCCGAGACATGTCGACGTTTCTAGTTCAGCAACGAAACATTCATCGACGTCACTTCATGGCCGAGCACCAAGCGACGTCGGATCTCGTGGTGCCGGCTGCTCTTGACGCGATGAAGGCCGCCAAAGTTTCGGCGCGCGACCTCGATCTGATTGTCATAGCAACAGATACACCTGATTATGTTTCACCGTCGACGGCGGCGGTTGTTCAACACAAACTTCAAGCAACGCGCGCCGGAACATTCGACCTCAATACGGCGTGTGCGGGCTTTGTGACGGCCACGGATGTCGCATCAAAATTTATTGTGGCCGACGAACGATATCGCACAATACTTGTCGTCGGTGCTTACGGCATGTCGAAGTATTTTGATTGGAGCGATCACAAAGTGACCTCGGTCTTCGCCGACGGCGCGGGTGCAGCGATTATCCAGCGAACCAGTGAGATCACGTCAAATGGGGAACCTTACGGCATTCTGGCTTCGCAACTTGCGACCGACGGCCAATATCACGACTACATGGGCATCTACGCGGGCGGAACGAAGCATCCAATCAGCGATGAGACTTTAGCAAAAAAAATGCACCTGCTGCAGTTCACGAAGCGAATACCACCCGAAACCAACGGCCGAGTTTGGCCCGAACTGACAAATGCGATTCTCGATCGTATTGGGTGCCGAGTCGACGACGTCGATCATTTTTTCTTCACACAAATCAATATCGGCTCGATTCAAGAGACGATGGCAAAACTTGGTGTGCCGATCGAAAAAGCCCACAATGTCATGGATAGATTTGGCTACACAGGCGGGGCTTGCATCCCGATGGCTCTGGCCGATGCAGACCGCGCTCATAAGCTTAAGAAAGGCGACCTGCTGATGGTCCTCGGCTCGGGCGGTGGTATGTCGATGGCCGCGATGGCGATTAGATGGGGCTATGATTCGTAACGAGCTGGGTGATTTTGACTGGCTAAAGCAGTGGGCTCGACTCTCGCCAGCTTCTGTCGCTTTTAAAGATGGCGATCTCGGCACCACCTACACCTACTTCGAACTGTATCACCTCAGCGTTCGAACGGCTGACGAGCTCGTCTCGAAATTCAATGTTAAGCGCGGTGACCGCATCGCCATGCTTGCAACGAACGAACTTGAAGCTGTCGTACTTTTTTTCGCAAGCTTGCGCATTGGGTCGATCTTCGTCCCCGTCAACTTCAGACTGACTGCTCGCGAGATCTCGCACATTTTGAACGACAGCGGTGCGCGGCTTGTTCTCGCGCAAAGCTCCTTTACCGCTACACTTGCTTCGACTACGGCAAACCTCGAGCAGTCTGTGATTGTTTCGTCGTTTGAAGACTTTCAAAGCGTGGTTCGCCGTCATCACAACGATATTGGTTCGAGCATTGAAGTTCGGCCTCGAGTTGCGGCGACAGAGCTTTTGATCGGACCGGACGAGGCGTGCATGATTCTCTACACGTCAGGCACCACCGGAGCACCGAAGGGTGCGATCATCACGCCCAAAATGCTTCATTGGAATTCGCTGAATACAACGCTTCGTCTTAACGTTTCGCAGAACGACATTTTCGTTAGTTTTTTGCCGTTCTTCCACACCGCCGGTTGGAACGTGCTTCTTACGCCATTCGTTCACCGCGGCGCAAAGACAGTTTTGATTCGAAAATTTGACGCTGATCGAATTCTTGAACTTAGCGAAAGTGAGGGGGCTACGATCTTGTTCGGCGTTCCGACAACGATGGAAATCATGTCGCGTTCCCCTCGATTCAAAACTACGGATCTTTCAAAGATTCGCTATGCAATCGTCGGCGGTGAACCGATGGCGATCGATCTCATTCGAACGTGGCAGAAGAAAGGTATTCCAATTCGGCAAGGGTTTGGCATGACCGAGTTTGGCCCGGGCGTCTTTTCATTGAACGAAGAAGACGCGCTTCGAAAAATCGGCTCTATCGGCTTTGCCAACTTCTATGTCGAAACTCGTGTCGTTGATGAGAGCGGGCAAGACGTCGGACCCGAAGAAATCGGAGAGCTACTTTTGAGTGGTCCAGTCT
>JALHOI010000100.1 GCA_022843085.1 Pseudobdellovibrionaceae bacterium | reverse complement strand
AAAAGCGATCTTCTTGGTCTTAAGACCTTCGACTGAAGTCAAAAGCTCGACTCGGCGAGTGTCTTTACGTCGCAAAATCGTAAGTGTATCGGATTCCGTACTTGGCCACGAAACCGTCCGTACGATAACGCCGTCTGTATTTTCAAAAGCATAGGTTTCAGACATCTGCATGCTCCTACTGTCTCGCCGTCGACTTTTTAATGCGATCTTTGAAGTCGGTTCTCACGCCAAGTAATGCGTCGAGGATTTTGTCGTCCTCAACAGTCGTCACAGCTTCGTCCGAGAAGTGATATTTCCCCTGAACTAAAACATCGTCGAAGCTAACTTCGGTCGACTTCTTCTTCGCCAAGTCCTTAGCGACGTCTGGCAAAATCGGTTTCGGCGCGCCCGCATCTTCCGCGAAGGCGGCCGATGCACCGAGCACGGCCAAAAGCATCGCAATCGAAACTAAGAAAGCAAAAGCCAAAAGCGCGAATTCTTTAATTTTCTGACTTTTCAGATTCACGTCGGTTTGAGGCTGGTTCAACCACTGGCCCACCTGACGGTTCGCTGGTATTTTTCCGGTCAACTTTCCGGACATCTTTCCTGGCATCACTGTCTCCACCTCTGTTCTCAATTTTTCACCGGTGCCGGCGAGTTTGGTACACCGCCAGAAGTCTCAACCGTTTGCAGTCGACCTTCTAAGTAAGAAACCATTCCGACCCTCCCCGCTTGTCGTTCAAGCTGAAGCAAGCTCTCGATGTTTGCGCGACTCAAAGGAGCCTCTCGCACCGCCTGACGAGCCGCTTCGATTTGCACGAGATTCGGCTTCATCGCTGCATTTGCCTCGGGTCGATTCGCAAGAGCGTCGAGCTCAGTCTTCACGGCTTCAGGCGCAAGCGACGCAAGAAGTTTGATTTCACGTACGACGAGCCCACGAAGTGCACCGCTTGATCCGACAAGTGACGTTTCTAAGGCGCCGACCGCCGACTTTTGGCCCCAAAACTCGTCGACCTTCTTCTTCACGTCTTGTGATTTCACCTGATAAGGAGCGGCTTGTTGCGACAAAAGTCCAAGATACTGCTGCTCATCATCAGCACTTAAACCTTGCGGCATCGGCAACGACAAAATCTCAGAATAGAAACGTTCAGATTCTTTCGCGAGTGTGTCGAGCGCTATGAGCTGCGCTGTCCAATCGGCGCTGTCGACCGCACGCGATGCTGTTTTCTCCAAAGCCTCGATCATCGCGACCCGAGTTTTCAGCGTCACCGAAAGTTTCTTCTGAGTCGAACCGTCAATCGTATGAGCAGCGAACTTTGCTTTCTGTGAAGCCAGCTCGTCGAGAACAACAACCCGGGTCAGCAGTCGACCGGCCTCAGTCGCGGCGACCCCTTTTTGTAGCAGCGCTGCTTTGGCCAGTTCGGGCTTTTCAAATTTTGCAACATTCTCGAGCGCCAGACGCGCGTACAGCTCGGGCTTTTTTAGTAGCACCGACTTTTGCTTTTCAAGTTCTTTGACGGGCTCTTTCGATTCGCGAACAAGCTGACTTGCTATCGTGAGTTGCTTGTCTTCGTCTTTTGAAACGCCGAGATATTTCGTCAGATAAGGCCGCGTGTCTTTGTTCGCGAGATCTGCGTACATCGCGAGTTTCAAGAGTCTTTGATCTTCAGGAACTTCTTTGGTTGCCTGAATCTGCTCGGTAGCAACAAGCGCTGTATCGAAGTCTAAAATTAACTCTGACAACCACGCTTTTCGAGACAGCGCGTACTGCTTGTCTTCGCTTGAAACACCCTGGGCTTTTAACAACTGATCAGCCGCATCGCGTGCCTCAGCAAAGCGCCCTGTTTTTTCAGCCAGGATCAGACGATTCTTCAAATAGGCGAGACGATCATCAGGCGTCGTCGTCTGAAGATCGAAGCGAGCTAGCACCGACCACGCTTTCTCGTTATCAGCTGACGATTGACCCGTCGCTAACGCAGCCGATTGAGTCAGGACCGACTTTCGGGCCACCTTCGCGTAATCCGAAGCCTCTTTTGGAAAAAGGCCGGCAAAATCCTTTGCCCACTTTTCGATGCGCGCGTCGTCCTTCGTAAGGACAAGAGAATCAAGCGCAAGATCGGCAGCCTGAAGACGAACCTTCATTGCATCTGGAGATTTCGCCGCGGTCATAAACGCAATCGCACGCATTTGTTCGGCCGATGCCTCGTAATCGGCATTGGTGTACGCAATATTGGCTTTCTGATACAAAACTTCGATTTCGCGTTTTCGATCGGCCGAAAGCGCCAAGTAGGAATTGTAAGCCGAAACAAGAATCGCGTTATCTTTCGATAATTCAGCGGTCTCGATTGCGCCGAGCAAGGCGTTCTCAAGCCCGTCGTTTAACGCCGGTTGAGGCGCACCTTTAACGACAGCTTTGAGCTCTTCGGCGTATAGTTTAGCGCCTAACTCGTACTGTTCGACGGCGGCGGCAAATTCTTTTCGCTCGCGAAGAACCTGAGCGAACCAAACTGTCATGTCTGATTCGGTTGGAAAAGTTTTAAGGTAAGTTCGGTACGCCGCTGCTAATTCATCTGATGGAGTCTTCTTTTCGACGCGATTCCAATCAAGCACGAGCTTTCGCAAACGCGCTTTCATCTCTTTCGCCTGATCGTCGACCGACGCCGACGGGCCAACTGCCGTTGGCCATAGATTCATCGCGAGATCAAAATCCTGACCTGCCGCTTTCGAATTTTTCTGTTCCATCTCAAGCTGCGCGAGGCGAATGTGCCCTTCGACCTTCGCTCGTGGCTTCGTTTGGCGATCTTGCGAAAATCTCCAAAGTTCGATGGCACTTTTTGCTTGGCCAAGTCGCTCGGTCTCGCCCGCCAGGTACGCGAGGTTCGCTAGCCTCGCGGTTTCCGGACTCAGTTCGTAAATTAATTTTGCATCGCTGACTGTCACGGCACGGCGTGCGAGAAAAGTCGCAAGATCGCGCGACACTTCTTCTTGAAAGCTTCGATCGACCTGAACAACACCGCCCGAAGAGGAGCGAGAAGAAAGCTCGGGAGTTTTCAGAATTGTTGTCAGACCGGCGATCGCCGGCTCGAGCATTCCTGAATTAAAATCGCACCAGGCCACGCGGTAAGCGGCAAGTCCTTTCGAACCCGCCTGCGGAATAGCAAGAACTTTTGCGTAATGAGTCTTTGCAGTTGCGAAGTCTCGCTTCTTGAACGCCATCTCGGCCAAAGAAAGATGAGCCTCGGCTGTCGCTTCAGGCTGCTTGCCATCGCGAATCACCTTTTCATAGGTATCGGTCGCTTGCTTGTCTTGACCTGTCATCTGAAAGAGGTGACCAACTTGAGGTAAAACTTTAGCGACTTGCGTGTCACTTAGCTTAGGTAGAACCTCTTGATAATAACGAAGCGCCTTCTGGCGATCATCTTTACCTGCGTTGCAGACGGTGCAACCTTTCTCGAGTTCTTGCATGGCCTCTTGCCTTGCGCGTTCAGCGTGAAGATCAGCCAGCCGAAGGGTCAGAGGATTTCGCGCGGTGTCTGCGGGTGCCAACGACGAGTACACTTGAGTCAATTTTTGAATCAGAAGATCGCGGGTTCTCGAGTCAGACACTTGCCCTTCGGCCGCGAAACTTGCGAGGCCGATGGCACTGATCGAGATCATTTTGACAAACTGAACCGATTTCAACACTCGCCGTATCACTAAACCCCCTAAAAACTATTCCCTAAGCCGACGGGCTCCTCTGCGATCTCCCTCGAGCTACTTCATCACGACGGCGAACTTTATATCCGCGAAACCAGCGTGAGCTGACGCCTGTACGATTCCGCTCAACTGTTCGTACTTCGCTCGGCGATCAGCTTGAACAGTTAGAATTGCTGGAAATTCTTCTCCCGGTCGCGACTCTTGAAAGTTTTTGCGAAGGTCGAGAAGCGCTTGAACGAGGCCATCCGCCGTCACTTCTTTGTCCTCGAGAAAGAGCTTTCCGCTGTCCAGCTTTACAACCGGGTTTCGGTCGAGCATGTCGGCCGATGCCTTCGGTAACTCCATATTCTTACCCATCATCAGCAGTTCGCCGGTCGACGAAAAACTCATGAGGAGAAAGATGACGAGAATCGAAAAGGCGTCGATCAAAGCAGTTAAGAGCAGATCAGACACAATGTTTCGAGTTTTCTTTTCGCTGTTCGGAGCAATCACCGATGATTCGCCGATGACGCTGTGGAAAGACGAAGTTTTAACAACACTCTCGTTTAACATTACAGTTCTCCAAATCTCAAAGAGGCGATACGCCGAGGTCGATTAGACCCTGTTTTTTGAACTGATCCATGACATCAATGATGTCTTCATAGACAGTCGCCGCTTGGGGTTGAATCAACACCGTCGTCAAAGATGGCTCGGCGGTCTTCAGCTGCATCGCTATATTTTTGATGCCTTCGAGATCGAGCTTGCCGTCTTTGCCGCTGATCTTGGCTTTTGCAAGTTTCGCTGGGACCCGCGCGTCGCGAACATCAAGCATGACGTCACCTTGCGCGTTGATCTGCGCCCAAACGGTCGGCTTTTTCGCAGTTTCGCTCGCCGGCTGCCCGCCGACCGCTTGCTTCACGTTCAGTGCGCCCACGTGAAGCCAAACCGCGGTCAGCAACAAGAAGCAAATGCAAACCGAGAGAAGATCGATCGCTGGGATCAAGTTGATCTCGAACTCGAGATGTTTATGTCTTTTTCGCACAAGCGCCCCCCGGAATTACGTTTCGAAAAACTTAGATTACGCGTTCACTTCGGGCGAACGATTGGCTTTTCCATGCTGAACTTTGCTTGCAATCGGATCATACGAATAGCTGAGCCAGTTGAAGGCTTTCAAACTCGCTTGGTTCATGTCTTCTGCGATGACGTTCGCGCGGTTCTGAAGAAGCGCAAACGCAACCAGAGCAGGGATCGCGACGATGAGACCATAAGCTGTACAGTTCATGGCTTCCGCGATACCGGCCGCGAGCAGCGAAGATTTTTCGGCGGGGTTTGAGTTTGCAACGGCGGCAAACGACGTGATCATGCCAGTGATGGTGCCGAGAAGCCCCGTCAACGTCGCGACGTTGCCGAGCATGGCGAGGAAAGAAACCCGCTTGTCGAGCAAAGCGTTCTCGTGAAGAAGCACTTCGTCCATTTTTCCTTGGATCTCTTCTTTGCCACCAAAGTTTCGGGCCGCCGTCGCACCCGCCGCAATCGCACGTGCAACTGGAGACGAGGCTTTCATGAGCTCGGCCTTATTCATTACAGTTTCGAATTCACCGCGACGGACGTTTTCCTCGTAACTCGTAACAAGCGCCATTTGGTCGACTTTGCGTCTCGCGAAGAGCGCGATCGAACGTTCAACGACGATGGCGATCGACGCCAACTGGAAAGCCAGAATTGGCCACATCCAGATTCCACCGTGTGCGAAGGCTTGTCCGACTTTAGTCAAAAATTCCATCTGCGTCTCCTGATACCGATATCTTGATACCGTTTTCTCGTCCCGTTTGAATGAAGACGCCTCCCCACGAAGGTCTTCACTTTGCGTTCAAAAGCTTTCAATTTCAGACCGGGAAATGAGTGGTGAGTAACTTTGAAACTTTTGTGAAAGGGCGAGCTGCGGTGATCCCTGGCGCCGATTTGAATCGGGCGAAGTGATCTAGCTTTACCGTTTCACAAAAGAGTGTCCCCCCGAACATCCCCCTTGACCTAGACTTGCGTATCTAACGAATTTGCTAGAAGCGGTCCACGCCAATGTCGCAACCCTACTTGGCAACCGACCCTTCGTGTCAACGCACGGATTCGTCGAAGACCCGTTTTGGAACCATTTTCAGTCGTGGCCTGTGATCGACTCTTTCAGCCATGGAGAAGTCGCCCCAATGCAAAACGAGTTGCGAAGAATTCACGCAACAAATTACGACGCGATAGCTCGTAACGTGCGTCGGAATAATAGGAACTATTAAAAAATTTGTTCGAAGCGAGCCGCGTGTCTTTGTCGCAAGTGCGTAGTCGCTAGGCGATTAGAAATAGAAAATTGCGCCGGCGCGAAGAGGCGAATCGCCGAAGGTGCGAAATCGAGTTCCCGATGAAATCGAAGTGATCGCAGTGCCTAACTCAAAGCTCCACCCGACGTTTTCAAGACCCGGCAAAAAGAATTCGCACCCCGCAAAGCCCATCAGCTCAAAACCAGACTGATTTTTGCCGACCTCTTCGAGACTTAAAACGCCTGCGCCCGCCCCTAGGTAGAAGTTCAAATTATCTTCTGGAAAAATCACGCGGTAGATTTTCGCCATTCCGCTGAACTTCGATTTTGTAGGTTCGGTATCGAGCCCCAGTGAAACCGACAGCCCCAGTTCAGACCCCGGCCAGTATTGAACTGCCATCGACGGCAAATCGACACTCGATTGGTTTTTGAATCCAATCCCAAGTCGGTTTGAAAGATCTTTAGCGCTCGCGACGTCAGTTCTCACAAAAAAAATCGCAACAAACAGAACTGCAGCAACGAGAACACTAATCGCGAGCTTACATCGAGACCAAAAGGGCGTGAATCTGTTCATGGCTAAAATTCTCGCGCTTCTTTGGCCACGAATTCAAGCGGCAAATTGAAACCCGAGCTTCGAGGTGCAGATCTGGCCGATTTAAAGTCTTGCGACAGTTTGAAGGACCGTCGTAGGACACGGGATCGCATTTTTTTAGTGGCCGATACAGCCCCGCTTTTGGCCAATAAGGCCGACGGGGACTGAACTTCAGAACTGGTTTGGATTTATATATGACTTTGCAAAATGAACCGAAAACGCCCGAGACCTCAAAGAACTCGAATTTCAAGGTTGGCTTCCGGCCCGGTCTGACAACTTGGATTTTTATCGGCCTCGGTGTGGGTTTACTTCTGGGCGTCTTTTTTCCAGCCATTGCCCATGCCGTCACGCCGTTTCGAAGTTTGTTCTTAAATGGCGTCAAGTGCATCATTGCCCCTCTCATCTTCGCGTCGATCGTCACCGGGATCAATTCGTCAGGTAGTGTGAAAGGCCTCGGTCGCCTTGGATTTCGTTCGATCGTTTGGTTTGAAATCGCAACGACACTGGCCCTCGTTATCGGGCTTCTCTTCGTCAACTTTCTTCGACCCGGCGACGGCCTCGCGATCGGAACGAATATTGATCCGGCTGTCACGGCGGCCGCTCAAAACAAGATGTCGTTCGGTGGATTCATCGAGCATCTGCTTCCGTCAAACTTTGCAGAAGCGGTGGTCAAAGGCGACGTTCTTCAGATCGTTATCTTTTCGGTCATTTTCGGAATCGCTGTGTTGCTGGCCGGCGAAAAAGGTCGCCCCGTCTATCATGTCTGCGAGGCCTTAAACCAGGTGATGTTCAAATTCACCGAGCTCATTATGAAGCTTGCACCGATCGGCGTCGGAGCAGCCATGGCGGGTTCAATTGCTGAACACGGCCTAGGGGTGCTTGTTCCGATGGGAAAGATGATTGGAACTCTCTACCTCGCCCTCATCGTTTTTGTGTTGCTCGTTTTGTTGCCCGGCTTAGTCTGGGCGCGCGTGAAAATCAAAGCCTTCTTTCGAGAACTCCGACCCCATCTCGTTCTCGCCTTCGCCACGACCTCGAGCGAAAGTGCGTACCCAGGTGCGCTTCAGTCGCTTGAAAAAATGGGAGTCAAGAATCGCATTGCAAGCTTCGTTCTGCCCCTTGGCTATAGCTTCAACCTCGACGGATCCACACTCTACCTCGCAGTGGCTTCGGTGTTCATTGCGCAAGCGGCGCAGATCGAACTGACAATTCAAACACAGATCGCGATGATGCTCGCGCTCATGCTGACGACGAAAGGTGTCGCCGCGGTCCCTCGAGCGTCGATGGTCGTGCTCTCAGCGACGCTCACCGCTTTTGGTCTGCCGCTCGAAGGCGTCGTTCTTATTATGGGCGTTGACGAGTTTATGGATATGGCACGGACAACGGTGAATCTGCTCGGCAATTGTGTTGCGACAACAGTCGTTTCACACTGGGAAGGCGAAAAGCTAACTTCTGAATTCCAGCACGGTCACGAACTCTCATCCACTGAAGCCTCATAACAACTGGCGGGTTAAAAGATGTGTCAGCTGCTTGGAATGAACTGCAATGTCCCGACAGATATCTGTTTTTCGTTTACGGGCTTCCGCGCTCGCGGAGGGCTCACCGACCATCACTCGGACGGATGGGGAATTGCGTTTTTCGAGGGCCGCGGCGTACGGCTCTTTCTGGATCCGACACCCTCGAGCACGTCGCCGGTCGCAGATCTTGTGCGCGGTTATCCCATCAAATCTCGAAACGTCGTCGCCCACATTCGCAAAGCGACTCAAGGAAACATCAGCCTTGAGAATACCCACCCCTTTCAACGCGAACTTTGGGGCGAGTACTGGGTTTTCGCCCACAACGGAAACCTCGGTGACTTCAATCCGCTGCTCGACGGCTCGTTTCTTCCGGTGGGGTCGACCGACAGCGAAAAAGCGTTTTGTTATCTCATGACGAAGCTGAAACGCCGCTTCGGAGAGTCGCGACCGTCCGATGAAAAACTAGCGAGCGTGATTCGCGAGTTCACAGTCGAGATTGCAGCCGCAGGAGAGTTCAATTTTATTCTTTCGAACGGCAATATTCTGCTTGCACACTGCTCAACGCGACTCACTTACATCATTCGCAAGGCACCATTCGGCGCAGCCCACCTCAAAGATCAAGATGTCGCCGTCGACTTCGGCGCATTGACAACGCCAGAAGATCGCGTCGCGGTCGTCGCAACTACACCTCTAACGGAAAATGAAAACTGGCTCCCCCTACGCCCGGGAACCCTCGCTATGTTTAGTCACGGCACCGTCGTCATGAAGCTTGAAACAGTCGCTTACGAAGGGCCTGTGATCACCGGTTAGACCGAACTAGGCTTTGTTTAGAATTCTCTTTTCGCCTCCCGGCTCAGCCG
>JALHOI010000099.1 GCA_022843085.1 Pseudobdellovibrionaceae bacterium | reverse complement strand
GTCGATGAAGCCAATTACAGGCGAAAGCGCACCCGTCGTGCGCGAAAGCGGAGGCGATCGCAGCGCCGTGACGGGCGGAACACGCGTGACGTCGGATCGAATCATCGTTCAAATTACGGTCGATCCCGGACACGGTTTTGTCGACCGAATGATTTCACTCGTCGAAGGGGCCACCCGCCAAAAAACGCCGAACGAGATCGCTTTAGGGCTTGTGCTGACTGGCCTCACGTTCATATTTTTGATCGCCGTCGGATCACTCAAATTTTTCGCTGACTATTCGGGAAAGGCCGCCGGTCAGGATCTCTCAGGTCTCGTGTCTCTTCCGGTTCTCATCGCACTTTTAGTTTGTCTCATTCCGACGACGATCGGAGGCCTTTTAAGTGCGATTGGCATCAGTGGAATGGACCGACTGATCCGAAAAAATGTCATCGCGACCAGTGGCCGTGCCGTCGAAGCGGCCGGAAACATCGATGTGTTATTGCTCGATAAAACGGGAACAATCACACTGGGTAACCGTATGGCGTCGGCCTTCAACCCCGCCAATGGCATCGCCGAAGACGAACTTGCACGGGTGGCTCAACTCGCTTCACTCGCAGACGAAACACCGGAAGGTCGTTCCATCGTCATTCTCGCGAAAGAAAAATTCGGTCTGCGATCTGAAAGTTTCTCACCGCTCGCCGCTTCATTTGTTCCGTTCACAGCCGAAACCCGCATGAGTGGCGTTGACCTCAAAGACGCAAAAGGCCCCACTCGAAAAATCCGAAAGGGCGCCGCCGACGCCGTCGAAAAATGGATCCGTGCTGCCGGCGGTGTCTTTCCTGACGATGTGCGCGAGACGGTGAAGCGGATCTCGCAAGCGGGCGGAACTCCGCTGGTCGTGACCGACGACGCACGAGTGCTTGGCGCAGTTCACCTGAAAGACATCGTCAAAGGCGGAATCCGCGAACGCTTCAGCGAACTTCGCCGCATGGGAATTCGCACGGTGATGATTACCGGTGACAATCCACTGACCGCGGCCGCCATCGCGGCCGAAGCGGGCGTCGACGACTTCATGGCTGAAGCGACACCTGAGGATAAACTAAAACGGATTCGACTTGAGCAAGCGTCGGGAAAGCTCGTCGCAATGACCGGAGACGGAACCAACGATGCTCCGGCCCTGGCACAAGCCGATGTTGGCGTCGCGATGAATACCGGAACGCAAGCCGCGCGTGAAGCGGGCAACATGGTCGATCTCGACTCGAACCCGACGAAGCTGATTGAAATTGTGGAAACGGGGAAACAACTTTTGATGACGCGCGGAAGTCTGACCACCTTCAGCGTTGCGAACGATGTCGCGAAGTACTTTGCGATTCTTCCGGCTCTATTTGGTGGCCTTTACGCAAGCCAAAACACCGCAAGCGGCGCAGGCCCTGCGGGCTCGTCGGGGCCACTCGAAGCGCTGAACATTATGGGCCTCGCATCGCCTCAGTCGGCGATTCTCTCGGCCGTCATATTCAACGCTCTCGTCATCGTGGGGCTGATTCCGCTAGCCCTTCGTGGTGTCCGCTACCGTCCGCAGTCGGCCGACAAAGTTCTAATTCGAAACCTGCTTGTCTTCGGTTTGGGCGGGTTGGTTACGCCGTTCGTTGGAATAAAACTTATCGACCTGATTCTTTCATTGATGATTCGAGGTGGCGTGTGAAACAGCTTCTGCCGGCGCTTAAAGCGTTCTTCTTCTTTTCAATTCTGACCGGGCTGATCTACCCTTTGATCGTTACGGGAGTGGCGCAGTTCGCCTTTCGAGACAAAGCTAACGGTCAGTTTATCTCTGGTGACCGGGGCTCGGTCTTGATCGCTCAGGAATTTAAATCGCCGAAGTTTTTCTGGGCGCGGCCATCGGCCGTCAATTACAACCCGATGCCCTCCGGTGGCTCGAACCTTGGTCCAACGTCGGCGGCACTCGCCAAGCAAATCGCCGAACGCCGAAAGGGCCTTGCTGCTCGCAATGACGAGGGCCTTGGCGCTGGCGCCAAGCTTCGGGCAAACACGACTGTCGAACCTATTGAGGACTTACTCACCTCGTCAGCCAGTGGACTTGACCCCGAAATTTCACCGGACTCTGCGCGTCGCCAAGTTGATCGCGTTGCGAGCGCTCGAGGACTCAACGAAGATCAGAAAGGAAAAGTGCTAGAACTTATCGAATCATTGACCATTCAGCCTACCTTTGGCTTGCTTGGAGATCCACGAGTCAACGTCTTGCTCTTGAATTTGGAAATGGATCGAATTGGACTTTAAGCGCAACGCGGATTCAATTCTAAGCGGACTTAAAAGTCTGGAGCAAACGGGCGGGCGCCTTCGGGTTTTTTTCGGCATGTGCCCCGGGGTCGGCAAAACCTACGCGATGCTTCGTGCCGCAAGTGAACTTAAAGATTCGGGCGTCGACGTCGTCGTCGGGTTGGTCGAAACCCACGGTCGAAGTGAAACCGAGGCGATGCTTCAAGGGCTAGAAATTTTGCCGCGTCGGCTTGATGATCACCGCGGAACGTCGTTGCCCGAGTTTGATCTCGACGCTGCGTTGAAGCGCCGCCCCCACACGATTCTCATCGACGAACTTGCGCATACCAACTCACCTCTAAGCCGACATCCGAAGCGATATCAGGATGTCGAAGAATTGCTTGCGGCCGGCATCGACGTGTTGACCACTATCAATGTTCAGCATGTCGAAAGTCGCGCCGACCTCGTCGAGCAAATGACGGGCGTTTCGATTCGCGAGCGCGTGCCAGATTCGATTCTCGATCGCGCGGATCCAATCGAACTGATCGACCTCAGCCCCGAACGACTTTTGAAACGCCTGGCTGAAGGGAAAGTGTATCAAGGTGACGGCGCCGAACGAGCACGCGACGGTTTCTTCAAAGAGGAACACCTCACAGCTCTGCGCGAAATCGCGCTCAGGTTTACGGCCGACCTCGTCGACGATCGGTTACTCAAGACGATGTCGGCTCGAGGTATTGTTGGGCCTTGGAACGCCGGAGAAAAACTTCTGGTCGCTGTCAGCCATAGCCCGTATTCAGCGAGGCTTATCCGCGCGTGCCGGCGAACAGCGGCGACTCTTGGGGCACCGTGGCTAGCGCTGCACGTGCAAGGCGCCGAGGCGCTGACCGACGGGGATTCGAAGCAACTCAAAAAAAATCTTGAACTTGCACGCAGTCTTGGAGCTGAGCTTCACGCGACAGTCGATGGCGATGTCGCCGGTGCAATTCAGCGGATCGCAGCAGAACACAATGTGACACAAATCGTGATCGGTCGGCCCGATCGAAGACCCGTGCGTGACTTCTTCGCTCGTGGAACACTTCTTCACCGATTGGTGTCACAAACAAGCAACATCGATATTCATGTTATTCGCCAAGTGCGCAAACCAAAACTTATGGGTGTGATCGCCTGGCTTGAGAGATTGATCGCAACCCGTTCGCTTCTCGGTAGCGGTGCTTTGGCTTACTGGCAAACTCTTTGGCTTCTGGTCGGCGTCGGATTTTTTTCTTACGCCATCGTCGACTACATCGGCTACCGGGCCGTGGGATACTTTTTTCTTTTGGCTGTGCTTTTGGTCGCCTCTCTCGCAAGCCTCGGTCCGATTCTGTTTGCGGCGAGTACGAGCGCTTTCGCTTGGAATTTCTTTTTCATTCCACCGAAATTTACGCTTCGAATTTCAAGCCATGAAGACTTTTTGTTGACGGTCATCTACTTTGTGGTTGCCGTCGTCGGTGGCACTCTGGCCGACCGTATTCGCAAACAACACTTTGAAATCATCGGACGTGAGGCACGCGCGCGTGCGCTGTACGAGATGTCGAGGCAGCTGACTGAAAGTCGCACCGAGAAAAAGATGGCTGAAGAAGCGGTGTATCTGATCGAGTCGACATTTCAAACAGAGGCGGCGCTTCTTGATCCACAAATGCTGAAACTTGCCGGCCTCTCGTCGATCGTGACCGAAAAAACGAAAGCGCTGGCAGAATGGGTGGCCCGCAATAAGAAAGCCGCAGGAGAAGGTACCGATACGCTAAGTGCGACCGGCGCTTTTGCGACCCCGATCAGCGGCACACGCGGTATTGTTGCGATTCTGCTGATGCGAAAGAAACCTAATTCGCTTGAAGCCGAACTTCTACTTCAAAGCCTTTTGCAGCAGCTAGGCCTATCGATCGAACGTCTGCAACTTGCCAGGCAGAACGAGGCGATGCGATTCACCGAACACTCAGAACGTCTGTATCAAACGGTGCTCAACTCGGTCTCGCACGAACTGAAAACACCATTGACGACTCTGATCGGAGCCGCCGGCGCGATCGTTTCAACGCCTATGCTAACGAACCAACCCCAGCTTCAGCCTCTGGTCGACGACATGACGGACGCGGCCCTGCGCATGAAGCGCGTGGTTGAAAACTTGCTCGATGTTTCTCGACTCAATCAAGACGGACGCGCCAATCTTGACTATCATTTGGTCGACTTCAGCGATCACGTTGCGCAAACTCTCGAACTTTTTAAACGCGAACTTCGATCCCACCAAATTGAAATTGATCTGATGAAAGACGATGCGGTCGTTTCGATTGACGAAAAACTGATGGAGCACGCGATTTCTAATTTGGTAACGAACGCGTTAGTCTATTCTCCGGTGGGTTCAAAAATACAAGTTGAGACACGTAAAGAAGCCGACACGATACTTCTCATCGTGCGCGATCAAGGAACTGGCATTTCAGAACAGTTTAGCGAACGTATTTTTGAAAAATTCTATCGAATTCCGGGCTCAAGGGCGGGCGGCACCGGACTTGGACTTTCACTAGTAAAACAAATTGTCGAGTTGCACGGCGGTTCGGTTCGGTTGAATCCGAACACAAACATAGGAGCCGAGTTTCAGCTTAGGCTTCCACTGCGAACGGAGCCAAAATGAGCGAAGCGCGCCGAATTTTTGTCGTCGATGACGAAGAATCAATTCGAAGGTTTTTGCGAAGCTCACTTGAGGCACAGGGTTTTCAAGTTTTCGAAGCCGACTCGGTTCGAGGTGCCAACCAAGGCTTGATCGAACGCCGACCCGAGCTCGTCATCCTAGATCTCGCTCTTCCTGACGGAAACGGCCTTTATGTGCTGAAAGAGTTTCGAACATGGTCGCGCGTTCCTGTGATTATTTTGTCGGCTCAAGAAGGCGACGACGAAAAGGTACAAGCGCTCGATGCCGGCGCCGACGATTATATGACAAAACCATTTAGCGTGCTCGAACTTCTCGCGCGCATTCGCACGGCGTTTCGCCACGCAGATCCCCGTGCTAAAGAGCCGATTTTAGCCAGCGGGATTGTCTCACTCGATGTTGCTGGTCACACCGCCTGGACGGGGCGTTCCGATCAGAAGTCATTCCTCGCGCTGACCGAAACTGAATTTGAAATTTTAAAGGTCCTGATGAAAAACAGCGGCCGCGTCGTCACACATCGCTCGCTTTTGAACGACGTCTGGGGACCAAACGCCGTCGAACACACCCAGTACGTTCGGGTGTACGTTGGTCAGTTAAGAAAAAAACTTGCCGCGGCCGGAGTGACCTCGGACTTCATCAAAACCGAAACCGGAATCGGCTATCGCCTCACCGATCTCTAGGGTACCTGCTTCCCAAATTTGGGAAGCAGGTACCCTCGCTACTCGACGGTCACGGATTTGGCGAGGTTTCGGGGTTGGTCGACGTCGTTGCCCATCGCATCGGCGACGTGGTACGCGAGAAGCTGAACCGGAAGGGCCGCGAGGATCGGGTTCACCATCCAGTTCGCTACTGGCAGTGAAAGGTAATCGTCGCTCACGGCTTTGAGGGCCGCATCGTCGCCAGTTCCGATCGACATGATTTTCCCACCGCGGGCCCGGGCCTCTTCGAGGTTCGACAGCGACTTTTCGTAGTGTTCGTCCGAAGGACACACCATCAAAATCAACATGCGATCGTCGATGAGTGCCAGCGGGCCGTGTTTCATTTCACCAGCGGCATAGCCTTCGGCGTGCATGTACGCGAGCTCTTTCAGTTTCAAGGCCCCTTCAAGCGCGATCGGATAACTCACACCGCGGCCCATGAAGAGAACCCCTCGGTAATCTTTGAGTTTCATCGCCGCTTCGCCGAAAAATTTGTCGTACGAAAGTACAGCTTCCATTTGCGCCGGCAGCGCCAACATATTTTCGACGATGTTGGTTTCTTCGTTCTTCGCAAGCTGGCCGCGAACGCTTCCGAGATAGACAGAAAACAAATTGAGCACTGCGAGTGTCGAAACAAACGCCTTCGTCGAAGCGACACCAATCTCGGGGCCTGAATTCATGTAGATGCGGCCGTCGGCCTCGCGGTCGATCGACGATGCACGTACGTTGCAAATCGAAAGCGTCAAAGCACCCATTTTTTTCGCTAGTCGAAGTGCCGCCAGGGTATCTGCGGTTTCTCCGGACTGTGAAATCGTAACGACAAGGGTATTTGGAGGAATCACCGGACTTCGGTACCGAAACTCGCTTGCGATATCGGTCTCGACCGGAACTTGCGCGATCTTTTCGATCACGTACTTTCCGGCCACGCCCGCGTAGTAACTTGTGCCGCAAGCAATAATGAATATGCGCTCGATTTTTTTAAATTGAGCATCGGTCAGCCCGACGTCATGAAGCCGAACGACTTTTGCGGCAAGGTCGATGTGTGGTGCGCAGGCATTCGCGACCGCGCGCGGCTGTTCGTGAATTTCTTTATGCATGAAGTGTTTGAAGCCAGCTTTTTCAACTTGATCGGCCGACCAGGTGATCGTCTGAATTTCTTTTTTAATCGAATTTCCGCCGGCGGTGAAAACTTTAAGGTCGGCACCTTTGACGAACGCGATCTCGTGGTCGTCGATGTAAACGACCTTGTTCGTGTGACTAATAATTGCCTGCACATCGCTTGCAACGATGACTTCTTTTTCGCCAAGCCCAATAACAAGCGGCGGACCATTTTTAAACGCCACCAAAACGTCGGGTTGTTTTTCCCACATGGCGACGATCGCGTAAGCTCCACGCAGCAAAGGTAAAATTCCGTCGACCGCTTTAAGAAGGTCGCCGGTTTCTTTAACCTTGCGAGAAAGCAAGTGCGCGACAAGCTCGGAATCGGTGTCGCTCGTAAAAGTCGCGCCGCTGGCTGCGAGTGTGCGCTTGATGTCTTGGTAGTTTTCGATAATTCCATTGTGAACAAGAGACACGCCCTCGACGGTGTGAGGGTGTGCGTTGCGCTCGCTGGGTACACCGTGGGTGGCCCAACGCGTGTGACCGATACCCAGTCGCCCGGTGAATTTTTCGTGCTCGAGTTTTTTCGAAAGCTCGGCAAGTTTTCCCTGTGCGCGAACAACCTTGATGTGCTGTTGGCCCATCGGTCCATCAAGAATAGCGACGCCGGCGCTATCGTACCCGCGGTACTCAAGCCGCTTAAGCCCGCCCACGATGACTTCTTTCGGATCTTTCTGCCCGAAGTACCCCACGATTCCACACATGCGCTAGTCCTCTTTTTCGGTCGAAGTTGCGGCCCGTGTCTCTGGCGCATTTGCCGCCGACGGTGCACCGGCCGACGCGGGCTTCCATCCTGGTTTGTTGATCTGACGTCCGCGCGCAACAGCCAGCGCCTTGGCCGGAACATCTTCGGTGATCGTCGAGCCTGAGGCGATCGTCGCGCCCTCGCCGATTTTTATCGGAGCCACAAACTGAACATCGCTGCCAATGAACGCACCGTTGCCGATGATCGTTTCGTACTTCTTTCGGTCGGCCGCGAAATTACAGGTGATCGTACCACACCCGATGTTCACATCTTCTCCGACGGTCGCATCACCGAGGTAAGTGAGGTGCCCGGCTTTGGATCTTGCGCCGAAAATCGTTTTTTTCAGCTCGACGAAATTTCCGATATGAGCCTCGCGCCCGACCGAAGTCCCGGGTCTCAGACGCGCGTACGGGCCGACCTGAACTTTTTCTCCGACGACCGCATTCTCGAAATAACATCCCGCTTTGATGTGCGTGCTGTCGGCAACTGACGACGAAATAATGTGAACACCGGGTTCAAGTACGCAGTAATTTCCGATTCGCGAGGCGCCGCGGAGGTAAACGTTCGGAAATATGACGGTGCCTCCGCCAATCACAACCTCATCTTCAGCGTAGACAGTTGCGGGGTCGATCATCACGACACCGTTTTCCATCAACTTTTTTCGGTTGCGGTTAAAGACAACTCGCGACGCACGAGCAAGTTCTTCTTGCGTATTTACGCCATACGCCATCGCGGGACGCGCTTTGATCGCGACAACTTTCAACCCATCCTCAAGGCCGATTGAAATGATGTCGGTCAAATAAAACTCGCCCTTCGAATTGTTCGGTTTCACCTGGGCAAGCAACCCCGCCAGCACGCTGGCTTTGGCGATGTAGGTGCCACTGTTAATCTCGCGAATTTTTAAAGTTTCGGGCCCGGCGTCGCCCGCCTCGACAATCGCCTTGAGCTCACCGCGCGGATTGTTTGGCTGCCGCACGATGCGGCCAAGCGACCCTGGGTTTTTAAGTTCCGCGGTAACGACGGCAACATCGGCGCGCAGATCATTAAATTCAGAAATAATTTTTAGCAAATCGTGAGATTCGATCAGCGGCGTGTCTCCGCTGAGAATCATAACGGTGCCAGTCATTGAGGCTGGATCGGCTGAAAGAACGGCGTCGGCCGTGCCCTTTTGTTCTTTCTGCTGAAAGGCGACTGCGCCGAAGGGTTCGATGACCCGACGAACCAGAGACTCGCCGTGACCGACCACGACGCGAAGTTCACGGGCTCCGGCTGCTTTTGCCGCATTTAAAACTCGACCGACCATCGGTTGTCCGACGACGGGATGAAGAACTTTAGGCAGCGGCGACTTCATTCGAGTGCCCTTACCGGCCGCAAGAACGATGACAGAAAGTGGACC
>JALHOI010000098.1 GCA_022843085.1 Pseudobdellovibrionaceae bacterium | reverse complement strand
ATCTGGCGCGGATGAAACGCATGTAGCGGGCGGCTTCGCGTTTTTCGCGACACGCGCCTCCCGCGCTCGCTCGATCGGCTCGGCCCTTCCGGGGCCTTCGGGCCGCGCTTACGCAGCCTTCCCGATCGAGAGGTCGCGAAAAACGCGAAGCCCCCCCGCACACCAAAGTTGCCTCTCGGTTCGCTTCCTTTCACCGGAACATCGAACTCGGGCTGCGACTTCGTCGTGCGCTCATCTCTGTTGAAACAAATCAGCTTTAGCCGTTGTTGCGGTAGACGGTGCAGGCGATTTGTTCGGTTGAAACTAGTTTTCCGTTTCGGCACTGAAAGATCGCTGTTCCTTGGATGCACTCCGCACCCATGAAGTTAAAGTACGATCCTGCGCCGTAGGGCAGCTTCGCCGTGTAACCGTCGGCGAGTTCGGATGAAAGCGTGATCTGTCTGAAATCCGGTAAGTCACCGGTGAGTGAGTCGTGATAAAGCTCGTTGATGTTGTTGGTCGACGGGTAGACCCCGTACGCGCCGACGACGCACGGGTTGCGTGCGGCTTTTACTTTGACCGTGACGGTCACGCTTTGGATCGAAGACGTTCCGGACCGCGCAACAACGTAGTAGTTTCCTGCAGCTGAGAGCGGCAACAAAAACGCGCGGTACATGTAGCCGGTTTGCCCCGAAAGCGGGACGCCATTTTTATACCATTGGTAAGAAACGATATCGATTCCCTTCGTCGCATAGCTTGAAAGTGTCAGGACATCGCCTTCTTCGACGGTGCGATCTTCGGGTTGATATTGCCAGACAAGTCCTTCTTGAATGCCGCCGGTTGTGCCGCCAGGTGTGTAGCCTGTGCCGCCGCTGCCACCTGTGCCGGGTTGGCCTGGTCCGGTTGTTCCGCCGTTACCGCCGGGCCCGACAGGAATTGATCCGCCGCCAGCAGGGGCTCCGCCGATTCCGCCACCGGGCATGATTCCGCCGCCGGGCATACCGCCGCCACCACCACCAGGCACGGGGACAGCTCCTCCTGGAGTCATTGATCCGCCGCCATTGGGAACTCCGCCTGGCATTCCGGTCCCAGGGCCAAGTCCGCCATTAGCGCCACCGATCGTTGAAGAGTACGTCGCACTCTTGGGGCCGGAGGCTGTTGATTGCCCAGCCGGCGAACAGTTTTGGTACATCATAAGACTCGTTGAGCTCGCGAAAAGAATTGTCATGAGTGGAGTGTTTTTCAGGCGGCGCGACAGCCAACGTCGTGTTGTTTTCAATTTCAAAACCCCCATAAACTTTTCTGCCTCAAACAGTTTGCCCGAAACGATGTCTCGAAATCAGCTGTCTCATGAAAATACACTTCAGATCGATTTCGATTCACTTTTGGCGTATCGGTTTGAAACGCTGGAAACTTGATCGACATGAAAAAGCCACCGAGGGTCGGTGGCTTTTTCAAAACTTTCGGCGAATGAAACTCATATCGCAGCTGGATCAGTTTTCGCTGGCCGCTGATCTAGGTATCGGATCAGCCGCTTTGTTCATGCGCTCGAGGAAGTCGGTTGCATCCATGAAGCCGGTCACTGTGATATCGGTGCGCAACTGTCCACTCGTATCGTAGAAGATCATCGTGGGAAGACCCATGACGCTGTAGGTTTTTTTCAGCTTCGAGATCTCGGGCGAGTCATTCGTCGCATCAATTTTAAAAAGAACAAACTGTTTCGACAGCTCTTGGATTCTAGCGTCAGGAAAAGTTTTTTCTTCAAGTTCGTGACAAGCGCCGCACCAGTCAGCCCAGAAGTCGATAAGCACCGGTTTTTTCTCGGCGATTGCCTTGGCGAGCGCTTCGTCAGAATAAGGCTGCCATCCCAATTTCGCGGTCGCAGTCGTCGGATTGCCCGCGCCAGGCGCTGCCGCAAGCTGAAAGCCCGTTTTCTCTAACGTCGACGCCATCATCAGCGCAATGCCGATGCAGAACGCTGCAACTGAAGCGCCCTTTTTGACTTGCGCGGTTCCGGTGGTTGCCGGTGCAAAAACGCCGTAGGCGCTTGCGATGAGGATAAGTGCAAGTCCGATCAACGCGCGAACCGCCCAATCTGGGTAGACGGGTGCGACGTAATAGATGGCCATGCCGACCATCGTCGTACCAAAGACGAATTTGACTCCGTCCATCCACGCGCCAGCTTTCGGTACTTTATCGAGAAGCTGGGCTGAGGTTCCAAGCACGATGAATAGTACACCCATGCCCATCGCAAAACTAAAGAGCAGAATGAAGCCGAGCATCTTGTTCTGCGTCTGCGCGATATAAGCCAAAACGCTGACCAGAACTGGACCAATGCAAGGGCTTGCGACGATTCCCGCTGCGAGACCCGTTGCATACGCGCTGAAGAAGCCGGTTTCGGTTTTCCCCTGGCCCATACGGTCTCTAATAAACGCCGGCGCCTGGATCTCGAAAAGGCCGTACATCGAAAGGCCCATACCTACGAAGAGCAGACCGAGAATCGATACGACGTAGATATTTGAAAGCGCCGAACCAAAAAGTGCACCCGTCGAAGCTGCGGTGACCCCAAGAATCGAGTACGTCGTTGCGATTCCAAATACGTAGAAGACCGAGATAACAAAGCCGCGCATTCGCGAGTGAGCTGGCGCATCTTTACCGCGCACGCCCGTGCGACGTTCGCGCGCTCCTAAAATTGCAAGCGTGATCGGAATCATCGGATAAATACATGGCGTCAATGACGTCAGGAAACCTGCGACAAGCATGAACAGGATTGCGGATAAAAGACCACCGCCCATCGCTTTTTCAAACTCACTTGATCCACCGCCTGTTGTGGAGGGCGGGGAACCCGACATCGCAGGAACAAGCGCCGGCGAATCGGCTTGAGCCGGTTTACGGTCCTGGTTTGCTTCACCCGCGTTTTGCGCGACCGACTTCGCTGAACCTGAGAGTAGAACGACGGTGGGCGCAATCGAAATATTTTTCGGAAAAAGACAATGTTCGGTTGTGCAAGCTTGGTAGGTCAGCTTCAGTTTAACGGCTGCTGCGTCGGGCGTTGCGAGTTTAATTTTGGCCGACATCACGCCTTCTTTTTTGATGCCGTCTTTCATTTTCTTCGTGAACGTGTCCATGAACTGAACGATCGGGGTCAGCTGAAAGGGTTCAAGCTTCGCGCCGGGAGGATCTTCGACAACAAGTTTGAAACGATCAGCGTAGGCCTTGTAGGGTTCGACCAAGCGCATGTCGATGAAGACAGTGCCTTCTTTTGCTTCTGAGTTCGAAAGCTCGATTCGCGCCGTTGCCGTGAGAGGCGACTCATTCACCACTTCGTCTTTTGCCGTCGCGGCCAGGCTCAGGCCCAGAGTCAGGCTGAGGCCGAGTATGGCCCCGAAGTATCGGCTGAATATTTGGTTTGAATTGGAGTTGAAATTTTTTTGCGCCAAAGCTGCCACCGTCGAAATAGGTTTCTGAAGCAGATCTCTCATCAATGAATTTTTTAAGTAACTCATTACGGACCTCACCGATGGCCTTTCGGCAACTTAGCGCCTGATCTAAATATAGCACGTCTCGAGTTGAAGCAATCGAAGTGAATTCTTGGAAAAAAAAGGTGTCAGAAACTTCGACAGGACCATCAGACGCTCTCGGACTCGATCATCACACGGCAAATATCCGCGCACAGTCTCTCAAACTCGTTTTTTGCGCGAAGCCGCTGAGCCGAGCGGGGCAGCATCGACAGGAACCCAGCCTGTACGAAGTGATCTAAGTGGTAGGGACCGTGCACCTGACCTCGAGCTTGACTGGCGGCAGTGATGAAACCGTCGCTGTCCGGGATATCATTGGATTTTCCCGTCAGCCGTTTTGCGAACTCGGCGGCTCCGAGGCCGTGAAGCGGCCCATAGAAAGGCCAGAAGTAAGGAGACACATCGCGAAGCGGAACCGCGCAGACAAATGAGTGCTCGGGCGTTGAGCCCTGAATTGGGTATCGCAAATTGAATTCGTGAAGACCTTCAGACGAATAGTGGCGATAGACATCCCGGTTCTTTCCAACGATGTACCCCATATTTTTCAGGGCTTTCGTCATTCTTGGAAATTTGTCTGGAAACTTTAAGGCAAGATCGGCAGCCCCTGCACCAAGGTGGGGTGATCCCCAGCTGCAAACTGTTTTCACGTTTAACTGTGTCGCGACAACGCGGGCCACGAGGCCCCCAAGTGAATTTCCGAGAAGATGAAGTGGGCCGTCCTGAATTTCCGGCGCGCCGCGAATTTCAGAGGCGCTGTTGTCGAAAATTTTTTGAATCACTTTTAGAGCATGCTCGGCTTGAACTTCAGGTGATCCGTTGCCGACACCGTCAATTGAAATGAAGCGAACCCCGTGTTTCTCGAATTCGGGTACCAGGTACCTATCCATTCGACCCAGGTTCACTGGACCAAGGTGCAGCAGATCGTCACCGTAGGTGTTCAGCCCGTGAAAAAATAAAACGGTGGGTGAAGGGCTTCTCATCGATCGTGATTATCGCGGTTGTTGCCGCGTCTGTCACCCGGCCAAGCAGCCATTCATTTACACAGCCCGCCACCCAGACTGAAGTCTCAAAAGGTCGTGGTCTTATCAACACCGCTAGCTGACCAGCCGAAACGAAGTCTGAGGTGAGTTCATGGGAGCAGTAGGCGCATTGGTTGTTATTGTTTGTGTGTTTGGCGCGTTCGCCGCACACGGCGGACATCTCTACGTGTTGTGGCAGCCACTCGAAGGCGTAATCATTGGCGGTGCCGCAATTGGCGCCCTCATCATCGGAAACAAATTTTCGACGATCAAATTGGGCTTTAAGCTGGCGGCTAAAGGTTGGTTTGGCAAGGGCGGCCCGTCAAAAGCCGACTACCTCGAGCTACTTCAGCTTTTGTTTCAACTGTTCCAGATTTTCCGAAAAGATGGTCCGCAAGCTGTCGAACGTCACATCGAAGAACCAGAAAAATCCGAAATATTTAAAGCGTATCCGACTTTTTTGAAGAACCATCACGCGGTTGATTTTTTGTGCGACACGATGAAGATCACACTCTCGGCCGACCTTTCGCAGTACGACGTTGACGATCTTTTGACTGGCGACATTAAAGCGGCTCACGTCGAAGAACATGCAGCTTCACACGGTATCAACGGTGTTTCAGAAGCGCTTCCGGGTCTTGGCATCGTCGCCGCCGTTCTGGGTATCGTTCATACGATGGGCCTTCTCGATCAAGGTACTGAAGTCATCGGTCGATCCGTCGGCGTTGCTCTTGTCGGAACATTCTTGGGAGTTTTGGCCTGCTACGGTTTTGTCGCTCCCACCGTGACGAAAATGAATAACGATATTGAAGCTGAAGGTCGCTATCTTGAGGTCATTAAAGCGGCGCTCGTCGCACTTCAGCGAGGGTCGCCGCCTCTGGTTTGCGTCGAATTCGCTCGCCGAACGATTTTGCCGAACGACCGACCGACGTTTGCCGAAGTCGATGCCGCCGCTAAAGGAGCAAAAAAGGCAGCATAACCGCTGACCCCTAAAACATGGCTAACGACAAAAAAGCGACCATCGTCATCAAAAAAATCACCGTCGTATCTGGAGGCGCCCACGGTGGCGCCTGGAAGGTCGCGTTCGCGGATTTCATGACAGCGATGATGGCATTCTTCTTGGTCATGTGGCTGCTCGCGACTCAAAGTGAACAAACTAAAAAAGCGGTCGCCGATTATTTTTCAACACCATCCGTTATTGAGTACGAGTTTAACAACTACGGTGTCGAGCTTACTCTTGAAAAGCTATTCATGGATCTCGTAAACGAACCACTTAAAGTCTTTCAAGCCTTTGTGAGTCCGATGGACCGCACGCCGAACGTCATGGCGATGGGTATGAAGAAAGTTGTAGCCGCTCACTTGGCCGCGCAGCTGGGCGACATAGCTTCGAACGTTCAGGTCACCCCAGATACGATTATTTTCGAAATTCCTGATTTGTATTTGTTTAAGGTCGGCACGACGATGCCGGCGGCGCAATTCGTGCCGGTGATTGAAAAAGTTAAGGGTATTACCACAGGTCTCATGGATGCCGATATTCAACTGACATCGATCGTCTATGACGAATCGGTGTACGGTGGCGATGCACGCGTCGCAAAAAATGTGGCTGAAGAGCGCCTTACAATTATCGAATTGCAGATTAAAGGTTCGCTCGAAAATGAATCGGTCGGTGTCGCGGGCACGGCGGTTCAACAGAAAGACACACGTGGCCGAGGTGAAAACCAAGTCGGCGGCGGTCTTTTGAGAATTGAAATTAAACAGCGCCCTGAAACGGCGACGGGTAAAAAACCTCGAGCTCTTGAAGAGGGCGTATTCGGTGGAAAATCAGTCGAACAAAAATCGTACAACGACTACGTTCAAAAGCTGTCTGAACGTAAGAATAATCGTCGCGCTTCAAAGCCAGCGCCGCGGGCTGAATCTTCAGAAGCGGTTCAACCACGCAGGGGCGGAAGAGTTGCGCCGACACGAATTGCACCGCCGGTCTCTGAAGAGGCGGAACTTGACGCTGTGTCGTCTCGCGCCTCTCGCGCGGCCGAGCGCGGAAGCTCGCGAGACGAGTAGTCTTACTTCACGATCCAATCGTATTTTTGAGAACTCGGCGTAGAGATGCGACCATCTTCGAAAATTGGCGTCGCAGAGCGATTGATTTCACGCGCATAAGTTTTTCGGCCGACTGTAACAGCAGAACCGACACTTAAATCGGGCCGTACCTAACAAACACCAAATCTCTTTACTTAAAGAGCTGGCCCAACTTGGCGTAGGCGAGAGCACAAGTGCCCCGCGTCGCCGCATCTGCGATTTCGAGCGCTTTGTCTGCGGTTCGACCTTCACGTCCGTAGGCTTTTCGAAAACCCAAGACGTGAGCTTCTAAAAATTCTTGGGGATTGCCGTTGGTCATAACTCGTCGAACGAATTCATCGACCTTGCCCGGCGATCTGGCGTAGTCGAGACCGCCGGCCGAGTGTGGCATTGACGCGTAAATAATCGCCTCTCGGTAAAGCGCAAACTTTTGGTCAAATTCGGTACCAGAGCGAAGGGCAAGATCGGCCAGATCACTCGTTTCGACGCCGCTTAAGCCCGCCTGTTCGTAAAGACGTACCGCTTGTAAATAGCGGTCGCGAACCGGTTTCAATTGCTCTTCGAAATTTCCGCCCCTCGGGTACTTACCTGCTTCGACGGCCAGCTTGATGGCATTTTTGCTGCTGATGCCGAAGCCACCGGATGATTCAGGTCTATTAAAAATCGCGAAGGCTTCTTTTGCATTCTCTGTTTGTTCGGCGGTGAGACGAACTCCCGGCTGGGTTGCGAGTGCGGCTGAAAATTTCTTTTCCGCGCGGAACTTAGAGATTCGCGTATCGATTTCAGATTTGTTGAATTGCTGCGCGACTCGCCGAGCGTCTGCTGTCGCTTTTTCTTGAGTGTCGTTCATGCCGCCCTCAGCCTCTGAAAGTCGAGCGAAGTCGTAGTAGGCGCGAAACCCGGCCCGCATATCGGCTTGGTGCATCGCGATCGCTTGTTCAAACGTGCGATTCGGCGCGCCGTACTGCCTTGCAAACTTTGCGATGAAGGCATCAACTTCTTGCTCGGTAAGCCCGACTCCGTCTTGCAAAAATGGTCGAAGCGCGTACTGCCGAATTCGCTCGCGAAAATTACCTGATGACGGTGGCGGCCTCGGTGGTGGTGGGGGCGGCGATTGTTGAAAACCCGGTGGGCGCGCCGTGCCGGCTGGTTTTGTTGGATCTAGGTCGAATCCACCATAGGTGTCGTAAGTCGTGCGATGGCCCGGCTCACTTAAAACTTCGTAGGCTTCTTTTGCTTCTTTGAATTTTACTGCGGCCGCGGCTTGCTCGGGTCCTTTATGGCGGTCTGGATGATGTTTAGCGGCGAGTCGACGGTAGGCTTTTTTGACGTCGTCGTCAGTCGCGTTTTTCGGAATGCCCAATATGTCGTAGGGGTCTCTTTTCGGTGTTGTCCAATCGGCGACCGCAGAGGAAGCAGAAATTAAAAATACCGAAATGAAAAACGCCGCCAGTTTCATATAGGGAACTGATCGGCTCAATTTGGTATGAACCTGAGTTCGAAAAGAGCTGCTTGATTTCAAAAGTTAAGCGTCTCAAAACGAGACGCCGCAAAGCTCAAAAGAGGTCGCGCCACTTCGAGCGCTATTTTTTAACGACAACGCCCGGAAGCATCTGGTCTGAATAGCCACCGGTACGAAGTTCACGCGGGTGCTTATAATTCACGAATCGACCTTCGTCGACAAGGAAGGTGCCGTGAAACGAAGTCTCGGGCAGATCATACAAATTCGCTTCGGGTCGAATGATCGTAGCCGAAAGCTTATCGGCTTTGACGAACTTTTTGAATTCGACTGCGTCTGGCTTTGTATCAATCATGTAAGTTCCAACTTCCATGATCGCTGACTCCGGCACCGCACGAAGAATCTGGTTCGGTCGAGAACTCGAGTTCGGGTTCTCTTTGCGAACTTCGTCAGAACTCAAAGCCCATTCAAACGATTCGGGCACGTTCGAATTTTTGTAGCTCGTTAGCTCCTTGTCGGCGATCGCTTCTTTCGCGTAAACCTTGATGACGCGTGTTCCAACGGGCAGCAAGTCATGCAGGTAGGCGATCGCCTGATTCTCAACACGCGTACAGCCGAAGCTTCGTGGATCAGAATAGAACTGTGCGAGCTGAGTTTTCGGAAGCTTGATGAAGCGATCCTGGTCGGCGCCCCGGCCTAAAGTTCCGTGTGTCCACTGTGCATGTGCATTCGGGCCAATCTTCGCCGTGTACCAACCGAAAGCGCCTCGTACGAGACCGGCAGGTTTTCCGTTTACTTGTGGCATCAGGTAGCTCATCGTCCAGTCTTGAAGTTCGGCGCCTGGCAGTGGTGGAGAAGCCAGCTTCGGATCATGCCACGACGGAAACAGACCCGCGACGTCTTGATAAAACTTGATCCACTTTTCAATTTTGTAAGAAC